>NZ_JAMYTD010000010.1:0-171176 GCF_040322255.1 Mesorhizobium sp. M0166
GCTCCCATGCAGAACCTGGCCCATAGTGCATCCTTTGATTCGGACGACAATGATGAACCATCAAAGCCTGGGATCAAACATCTAGGACCCGGTTGAGACTAATTTAGCCTCGCCCGACAAACGGCATCTTCGTCGCCATCACGGTCATGAACAGCACGTTGGCGTCGAGCGGCAGGCTGGCCATATGGAGGACGGCGTCGGCGACGCGCTCGACATCCATCACCGCTTCGGCGGCAATGGTGCCGTTGGCTTGCGGCACGCCGACCGTCATCGCTTGCGCCATGTCGGTCAGTGCGTTGCCGATGTCGATCTGGCCGCAAGCAATGTCGAAGGGCCTGCCGTCCAGCGCCAGCGTCTTGGTCAGCCCGGTGATGGCGTGCTTGGTCGCCGTATAGGGCACCGAGCCCGGCCGTGGCGCATAGGCCGATACCGAGCCGTTGTTGATGATGCGGCCGCCCATCGGCTGCTGCCTGCGCATGGCGCCGAAGGCGGCGCGAGCACACAGGAACGAGCCGGTGAGATTGACCCCGACGATGTCGTTCCATACCTCGACCGGGATGTCGTCGATCAATGTCGATTTGTAGCTCGTGCCGGCATTGTTGAAGAGCAGGTCGACGCGCCCGAAAGCTGCAGCCACCGTCTCGAACAGATCGTCGACCTGATCGGCCTTGCTGATGTCGCAGGCGAAGGCCAATGCCTTGGCCTGCGTCGGCCCGGCCGCGGCAATCGCCTCATCCAGCACCGGCTTGCGGCGGCCGCAGAAGACCGTGTTCCAGCCGGCCTTGAGCAGGGCCGTGGCGACGCTTTTGCCGATGCCCGTGCCGGCGCCGGTGACGATGGCGGTTTTATAGTCGGTCATGGCTGTACTCCCTGAAAGGGATGAGCCATCGCAAATGACGGGAAGCATGGCAAGCCGGGCCAAAGCCTGTGCTCACAAAAAGGGCGGCCATTGGCGACCGCCCCTGTCCGAACCGGGCTTGGGAGGAGGAAAGCCGATCCGACTATGTAAAATCATGCGCTTCCTCGGTTAACGAGAAGCTAACGTCGGACGGCCGTGTCGCAGCCCGCTTTTACCAGCGCGAATTGACGGCCGGCTTGGCTGCCTCGCCCGTGGATGCCGCCGGTACCTTCGCCGCCGTCACCGTCGCTTCGACATGGTCGACCAGCGCGTCCGGCAGGCCGAGGCGGCCGGCAAGCAGGTCGAGATAGCCGCGTTCGGCCCGCGTGTCCGGATCGATGGCAAGACGCGAGGCGGTGTAGAGTTCCAGCTTTTGCGCATCGGTCTTGGCGCCGGCGATCAGCACATCCAGATCGAGCGGCGCCTCCAGTTCCGACATCAGGAATTTCTCCGCTTCGGCGCCGACGCCGGCGAGGCTGAGCTTGCCGGCGATCTTCTGCCGCTCTTCGTCATCGACATGACCGTCGGCCTTCGCCGCCGAGATCATCGCCCTGACCAGCGTCAGCGTGAATTCGTCTTCGCCCTGCGGCGCTTGCGACGGATGGAAGGCGGTATCGGCCGGCGGCGGCAGCAATTCCGGTTCGCCTGCAACTTGCGTCTCGGCCGGCGCGTTGCCGTTCTTGTAGTTCTGGTAGGCCTTGTAGGCGAGGCCGCCGATCGCAGCCAACCCACCAAGCTTCACCGCCGCACCGGTGACCTGACGGCCTGGGCCGGTTCCGAGCAGCACCGCGGCCAGCGCACCGGCGGCAAGCGGATTGTCCTTGGCCATCTGCACCGCCTGCCCGGCCTTGTCGCGGACGGTCGATCCGGTACCGGGAACTTGCGAGCCGAGCAGATCGTCGAGGAGCTTCTTGGGATCGAACATCTATGCCTCCAGAATTGGCCCGGCCGAAGGTGCGCGGGCAGGTTTGGACGTCGAAGACCTAGGTCCCGCAGTTTGACATTACAATGACGGGGTGCATCCTTTTGCCCGCTGCCACGCATGACCTCGCACCGACATCTGCTGGGATTTCACGCGAAATCAAAGTGCTGCAGCCTCCTTCCGCGCCCGAACAACACGCGGCGCTGTGGACATTGGATGTGTCGAAACCGCCCTCGACTTCGACTAATGTCGCGGCATGTCGCTTGGGAGGAGCCTGGCATGACCGATGAGACAGACCGCCAGCCGGCACGCGATCCCCAGGAGCTGGAGCGCCTGCTGATTTCGCGGCAATGGGTCGGAGACATTGATGGCATGGCGGCGCTTTTTGAGCCGCATGCAGTCATCGACAGCGGTGGCGGACAACTGACGCTCGGGCGCGAAGCCATCCGAACGCTGTTCGCGGAGATCACCGCAACCGGCCGAAAATTTCAGTCCGGAGATCAGCGTCCGGCTGTCATCAATGGCGACCTGGCGCTCACCTCGACCCGGCTTCCCGACGGCACGATTACCACCGAGGTCGCGCGCCGGCAGAACGACGGGACATGGATGTGGGTCATCGATCGCTTCTCTGTTGCCTGACGTGAAGTTGCTTCACGTCAGCTAACTTCCGATGTGGCGGTCGCCGCGTGCCTGCGCCAGCTCGACCTGTCGCTGGCGCTCGGCATAACGGGAGCGATCTTCATCCGAGCGGGCATCGAAGCAATGCGGGCATGAAACGCCGGTAGCATATTTCGGCGACAGCCGGTCTTCTGCCGCCAGCGGATGCCGGCAGGCGCGGCAGAGTTCCGCCTCGCCTGCGACCAGCCCGTGCGATACCGAAACGCGCTCGTCGAAGACGAAGCATTCGCCTTGCCACAGGCTCTGTTCGGCGGGGACGTCCTCGAGATATTTCAGAATGCCGCCCTTGAGATGGAACACAGCCTCGAAGCCGAGCGACTTCACATAGGCCGTCGCCTTCTCGCAGCGTATGCCGCCGGTGCAGAACATCGCGACCTTTCGCCCCTCGAGCTCATGCCGATACTGCTCGACCCAGGCCGGGAATTCGCGGAAGCTGGTGGTGGCGGGATCGACAGCGCCCTTAAAGGTGCCGAGCGACACCTCGTAGGCGTTACGCGTGTCGATGACGATGGTGCCTGTATCCGAGATCAGTGCGTTCCAGTCGGCTGGCGCAACATAGGTGCCTGCACCTGCCGCCGGATCGATATTGTCCACGCCCATGGTGACGATCTCGCGCTTCAACCGCACCTTCATGCGGTGGAACGGCATCGCTGCGGCGCTGCTGTATTTGATCTCGAGGCCGGCGAGACCGTCGATGGATTCGAGATGACCGATGAGCGCCGTGATTGCCGCTTCACTGCCGGCGACCGTGCCGTTGATGCCCTCACGCGCCAGCAGCAGCGTGCCCTTGATGCCGCGTGCGCGGCAGAAGGCGGCGAGCGGCGCGCGCAGCGCCTCGAAGGTGTCGAGCCGGGCGAAGCGGTAAAGCGCGGCAACGCGGAAGCCTTGGCTGGGCAGTGTCATCACCAAGCCACTAAACGCTCACGACAGCCGGATCAAGGCAGAGCCGGGAGCGGTCTGACCGCGGGTGCGTTTCGAACACCACGCGTGACATCGCGACACGCCGCGTTTCGTGGACAGAAAAACCGCCTTCTGCTAACCGGTCGACTTGATCAACAGAGGAGAGACGACGAATGCCCAGCACGACCGAAAAGCTCCTGTCGCTCCTCAACGGCCAGCCGGTCATACCGGTGCTGAAGATCGCCAATCCCGCCGATGCGGCGCCGCTGGCCCGGGCGCTGGCCCGCGGTGGCCTGCCGGCGATCGAAATCACGCTGCGCACCGCCGACGCGCTGGAGGCGATCCGCCGGGTGGCAGGCGAGGTCGAAGACGCCGTCGTCGGCGCCGGCACCATCCTGGACGCCCGCCAGTTCGGCGAGGCGGCGGCCGCCGGCTCGAAGTTCATCGTCAGCCCCGGCATCACCCGCGAGCTTCTCGCGGCAGCCAGGGACAGCGATGTGCCGTTGCTGCCTGGCGCCATCACGCCGGGAGAGGTCATGGCCGCGCGCGAAGCCGGCCTGCGCTTTCTGAAATTCTTCCCGGCCGAACAGTCGGGCGGCATCGCCTCGCTCAAGGCTTTCGCCTCGCCGCTTGCCGACGTGAAATTCTGCCCGACCGGCGGTATCACCGGCAAGAACGCCGCCGACTACCTCAGCCTGCCCAACGTCATCTGCGTCGGCGGTTCCTGGGTGGCGCCGGACGATCTGGTCAAGGCCGGCAGATGGGACGAGATCGAAGCCTTGGCGCGCGCTGCAAGCAAGCTCGGGCGCTAACATCGCCGCCGATCTGGCCTGCCGCCGATCTGGTTCGCCGGCTGGTTCCCGCTCATGGGCTCGAACCACGATTCACGCCTTCAAAGGGCGCTGTCCTACCATTAGACGAAGCGGGAGAATGCCGACCATTGGTTAGCATCCCGGGATGAAGGAAGCCAGTGCCGGCGGTGAAGGCCGCGCGGGGATGCCGAGCGCGGCCTACTCGGTCTTGAAGCGGGCCACTGACATGAACTTGACGGCCTTACCGGTGAACCGGTTGGCGTCGGCCATTTCGTTGCCCGGCTGGAAGCCCACGGTATAGACCTCGCTCGGTGCCGTACGGACGAAGTCGTAGGCGTAGCGCGGCGCCGTTGTCGCATCCGAAACGGTTGCGACATACTCACCGCTGTGCAGCGCCCAGCGGGCGGCCTGCGGCGCGGCGGCGACCACCACCGGCTTGGGGCCGGGCTTCAGGTCGCGGGCGGTGGCCCTGGGTTCCTTGCGTGTGGTCTTCACGCCTGCTCCGATGACGGCAGCCGGATCGGAGCCGGCCGGGCGGGCAACGATGGCGTCTCGCGGCGATGCGCCGTCGTCGTTCGCCGGTTCCTCGAACACCGATGCTTGCTCGGAAAGCGACGCGACCTTGTATTCGTCGGTCGCGCTGACCCGTTCCAGAACGGCCTTGACCTCGTCGGGCTGCGAACTGTCTGGCCGCGCCGACGGCAATACGGAGAATGCGTCGGTGGCGGTATTGCTCCTCTCGGCTGCACTCGCCAGCGCCAGCAACACTTGCTTGTCCTGCGGTGCAAGACCCGCCTGCGAAAGATCGGCCGGCAGCGAATGATCGGGCCGCCAGCTCGGCACGGGAATGGTATTGGCCGCGGCCTGCACCGGGCCGGCTGCGGCAGACGGGTCTGCCACGCCGAACGGAACGTTTTCAGGTGCCACGCTTGCCGGCGCCGCACTTGCCGACGCTTGCGCGGTCGCCACCGCCTGTTCGGTCGATCCAGCCGCATCCGCCACGCCGAACGGAACATTTTCAGGCGGCTGGGCGCCGACGTCGGTCTTCGGGCGCGGAGCAAAATCCGGCAGCGGGATACTGCGCGCCGGCAATGCCGCGATGATCGTCTCCGGCGTGTCATTCTCCGGTTCAGGCGCAGGCGCCGGAGCATCGGCGACTTCCGGAATCTCGGCGCGCTTGGCATCCTGAGGCGCCACGATGGCAATGCCAGGCAGGTTGCTGCTCTTGGCGGACGGCGCCGGCTTCACGTTACGGGGCTTTGGCGCTGGCTCGGCCATCGCCACATCGGCGCTGTCGTCCGCCTCGTCGTCGCCGCCGCCGAAGAGGGCTGCCAGGAACCCGCGGGATTTTTTTGCACCGCCGCTTGCGCTGGCCAGTTCGATGGCCGGCGCGCCGGCGCCCTTGCGGGCCTTATAGGAGGCGAGCGCCTGTTGATAACCAGGCAGCGGCTTGCCGTCGCTCGGTACATGCAGCGTCTTGCCGTTGGGGAACACGCGCGCCAGTTCCTGGCGGCTGATGCCGGGCCAGTGGCGCACATTGCCGACATCCATATGCACGAAGGGCGAGCCGGAACTGGGATAGTAGCCGACGCCGCCGCCCTGCATCCTGAGGCCGATGTCACGCAGCTTCTTCAGCGGCACGCCGGGAATGTAGAAATCCATCGCCCTGCCGAGCATGTGCTGGCTCTTCTCGGCGACGCCCCTGCTGCGGCTGCGCAGCATCGAATTCGTGGCCGGCGAACGATAGCCGCAGACGACCTGGATGTAATCGGTGGCGCCGCTCTCCCGATACGCCTCCCAGACCAGGTCCAGCAGGCGCGGATCCATCTTGGTCGGCTCGTTGCGGCGCCAGTCGCGCAGGATGATGTTGATCTTTCGCAAGCCCGCCTGGTCGTAGCGGCCATTGCGCTTGTAGACGATCTCCGCCTTTTCATGCGTGTGGAGATGATAGAGCTTCAGCGAACGTGTCTCGGCATTGGCGCCGGTTGCCGCCGCTGCAAGGAACCCGACGGCAACAATCACCGCTGCCAGCCATCTCGGCCAGACGCTCATGTGATAATGCCGCCCGTTTTTGTGTCGTTCGATTCTGTTCAAATCAAAAGGCCTTGCAGGCTGCCGTTTTGTCCCCGGATTTGACCAAACGGATGCGTGGTGTATGCATCCGAATATCGATCCTAATGGTTAATCATCGCTTATTGAAGCCGAAATGCGGTAACACGGTGGCGATATCCCGCCAAAAATATTGCGCAGGATATCGTGGTAAACCGCTGGTTTAGATCATGTTTTGGCGCCAGCTCGAAACACGATCTGTTACCGTCCGCCTTAATACGTGAACACTGCGGCGGATACCTCGTTTCGAGGCGTGCTTGCTTCGAATGGATGCCCGGATGAGAACCAGCTTGGCCCTGTGACTCAGGAAGCGAGCCGTTCGACGCGGCCGGTTTCCGGGTCGATGCCGTATTCCTTGAGCTTGCGGTAGAGCGTCGACCGGCCGATGCCGAGGCGGCGGGCGACTTCGCTCATCTGGCCGTTGTAGTGGTCGATGGCGAGCTTGATCATTTCGAGTTCGACGTCGGCCAGAGCACGCACATTGCCGCGCTCGTCGAGCGCCCGCAGTGTGCCGAAGCGAGGCCTGGCCGGCGCGTCGGGATCGGCGGTTGCTATGCCGCCAGCGGCCGGCAAGTTGTCGCGCGGCTGGCTGCCCGAAGCCAAGCCGGAAGCTGGCCACCCTGGGGCTGCCCCCCCCGAAGCTGGCCCCCCTGAATCTGGCAAGGCAATACCCGAATCGAGATTGACCGTGCCCTCGACCTGCGCCCGGATCTGCGGGAATTCTTCTTCGGTCAGCATGTCGCCGTCGGCAAGCACCGAAGCCCGGAAGACGGCGTTTTCGAGCTGCCTTATGTTGCCCGGCCAGTCATAGGCCTGCAGCATGGCAACCGCCGCAGCCGAGATGCCTCGCAGGCGATGGCGCGGATCGTTGGGCGCCACCTTCTCCATGAAGTGCTCGACCAGATAGGGGATGTCGTCGCGACGGTCGCGCAATGGCGGCACGAAGATCGGATAGACGTTCAGCCGATAGAACAGGTCCTCGCGGAACTTGCCGTCTTTGACCTGCTGCAGCAGGTTGCGATGGGTTGCCGAGATCAGCCTGATGTCGACCCTGACGGTCGAGCGCCCGCCAACCGGATCGACTTCGCCATCCTGCACGGCGCGCAACAGCTTGACCTGCGCGTCGAGCGGCAGGTCGCCGATTTCGTCAAGGAACAGCGTGCCGGTATGCGCTTCGACGAACTTGCCGGTATGTTTTTCGGTGGCGCCGGTGAACGAGCCCTTCTCGTGCCCGAACAGGATCGATTCGACCAGATTGTCGGGGATGGCGCCGCAATTCACGGTGACGAACGGTTTCGAGCGGCGGTCGCCGCTGCCCTGGATGGCGCGCGCCACCAGTTCCTTGCCGACGCCGGATTCACCCTCGATCAGGATCGGAATGTTGGACGCCGCAGCCTTGCGGCCGAGCCGGATCACCCGATCCATCGCCGGACTTTGGGTGATCATGTCCTTGAACGTCAGATGGCCGCCGCGCTGCCGTGACGAGCGCTTCACTTCGCCTTCGAGCGCTTCGACCTTGAGGGCGTTGCCGATCGACGCCTGCAGCCTGTCGGGAGAGGCCGGCTTGACGACGAAATCGAAGGCGCCGTGACGCATTGCCGAAACGACGGTTTCGATGCCGCCCTGCGCGGTCTGCACGATGACGGGAATGTGGATGCCACGCTCGCGCATCGCCTTCAGCACGCCGATGCCGTCGAGGCCGGGCATCATCAGATCGAGGATGACCACCGACACGTCGCGCGCATTGGGTCCGTCGACGAGATCAAGACCGGCCTCGCCGCCATCGGCGACGATCGCGGTGTGGCCGAATTTCGTCACCGCCGCCTCGAGCAGCCGGCGCTGCACGGGATCGTCATCGACTATGAGTATGGAAGCTGCCATGACTGATCCGCCCGTGCCCGCCCGAGAATGCGCCCTATGGATCATCTTGGCACAGGGTTCTAAATAAGCTTTCAAAAAACCCGGTGAATGAATTCCTTAGGATTTGACCGGCTTCTCGTTTCCTCGAATTTTCGTATCTGGAAGGATCGGCAATGCGCATGGTTTTTGCTCGAAAGCTGGCGGCAGCGCCCGGTCAGGGCGTGGCGGAGCTTGGCGACCTGCCGGAATGGAATCTGGCCGATCTCTATTCGGGCATGGAAGCGCCCGAGCTGAAGCGCGACATCGTCCAGGCCGCCGCCGATGCCATCGCCTTCGAAAGCCGTTGGAAAGGCACGCTCGCCGCCGAGGCAGGGCGTGGCAGCGCCGGCAGGCTGGGCGAGGTGCTTCAGGCCTATGAAGCGCTGGAGGAGTTGATCGGCCGCATCGTCTCCTATGCCGGGCTTGTCTATGCCGGCAACACGTCGGATCCGCAGCGCGCCAAGCTCTATGGCGACATCCAGGAAAAGATGGCCGATGCCAGCGCGCACCTGCTATTTTTCGCGCTCGAGCTGAACCTCATCGACGATGGCGCGATCGAAAATGCGCTCGCCGCCGATTCGGCCTTCGCCCATTACCGGCCCTGGGTGCTCGATCTGCGCAAGGACAAGCCCTATCAGCTCGAAGACCGCATCGAGCAGCTCTTCCATGAAAAGTCGATCACCGGGCGCGGGGCCTGGAACCGCCTGTTCGACGAGACGATGACCGATTTGCGCTTCGACGTCGACGGCGAGGAGCTGACGCTGGAGCCGGCGCTCAATCGCCTGCAGGACGCCGATGGCGAGGTGCGCCGCCGGGCGTCCGAGGCGCTGGCCACGACCTTCCGCAAGAATTTGCGCGTCTTTACGCTGGTCACCAACACGCTGGCCAAGGACAAGGAGATCTCCGACCGCTGGCGCGGCTTCGAGGACATTGCCGATTCCCGTCATCTCGCCAACCGCGTCGAACGCAGCGTAGTGGATGCGCTCGCCGCCGCAGTCCGTGACGCCTATCCGCGCCTGTCGCATCGCTATTATGCGATGAAGGCGCGCTGGCTCGGCATGCAGGTGATGAACCACTGGGACCGAAACGCGCCATTGCCCGAGACCCCACAGGCGGTCATCGGCTGGGACGAGGCCAAGAACACCGTGCTTTCCGCCTACCAGCGCTTTTCGCCCGACATGGCGGAGATCGCCAGAACCTTCTTCGACCGCAACTGGATCGATGCACCGGTGAGACCCGGCAAGTCGCCTGGTGCCTTCGCGCATCCGACCGTGCCTTCGGCGCATCCCTATGTGCTGCTCAACTACATGGGCAAGCCGCGCGACGTGATGACGCTGGCGCACGAGCTCGGCCACGGCGTGCACCAGGTGCTGGCCGGCGGCCAGGGCGCCTTGATGGCATCGACGCCACTGACGCTGGCCGAAACCGCATCGGTGTTCGGCGAGATGCTGACGTTCCGCTCGCTGCTCGAGCAGACCACCGACAAGCGCGAACGCAAGGCCATGCTCGCCCAGAAGGTCGAGGACATGATCAACACGGTCGTGCGCCAGATCGCCTTCTACGAGTTCGAGCGCAAGGTGCATGCCGAGCGCAAGAGCGGCGAATTGACCTCCGACAGGCTCGGCCAGTTCTGGTTGGAAGTGCAGGCGGAAAGCCTCGGGCCGGCGATCAAGCTGCGCGACGGGTACGAGGTTTTCTGGACCTATATCCCGCACTTCATCCACTCGCCTTTCTATGTCTATGCCTATGCATTCGGCGATTGCCTGGTGAACTCGCTCTACGCGGTCTACCAGAACGCCGAGCGCGGTTTTCAGGAGAAATATTTTGCCATGCTGCGCGCCGGCGGCACCAAGCATCATTCCGAGCTTCTGGCGCCGTTCGGCCTCGACGCGGCCGACCCTGCCTTCTGGCAGATCGGGCTTGGTGTGATCAGCGGACTGATCGACGAGCTGGAAGCACTGGACAATTGATGCGCAACACTGGGCGATGCGCAACGCGGGGTGACCGGGTTTTCCAGAACAGTTTAGCTGCAATGCATATTGGCGACGATTCTATTCTTGTCTTGGATATTTGTTCTTAAATAACTTTCCATGGAAGTTTTCCGTTAGATTCCCGTAAGCTGTATGATAGCGTCCGCCCTCAAGCTCAGCCGGGCACGAATGGGTCTGGTCGGAAAGTCCCGACCCGTTCGTGGCGTGCCGGCGGATGCGACAACGGTTGTTGGCCAGGGGCAAACCGGTCGCCGACAGCTCGATCGAAGCCGGCTGTTCTGCAAATTGCGGAATCACCATCGAATGATCCTTCGCCGAGGTCATGGCTCCACAGGCCAGGGCGGACGGATCGGACTGGAGAGAGAAAGACAATGGGCACTTTTTTCTACATGCTCCTGGCGTTCTTGGTAGGTGTGTTGGTTGGCTGGTTCATTTGGGGACGCCTGCGTGGCGAACTCGATAGTTTGCGCGGCGATCTCGACCGCACGCGCAGCGAACGAGACAGGTTGCGGGCCGATAGCGACCGTCTGACCGGTGAGTTGGATGCATGCGGCCGGGCCCGCGCCGATCTCGAACGCCGGCTGGGCGAGGCGAAAACCACCCAGGCGCCAACCGCGAAGGCGGCAACAGCCAAGGCGCCAGCCGCCAAGGCCGGCGCGACCAAGGCGGCGATGCAGGCGCCGTCAACCCTGATGTCGACATCCGCACCAGCCAAACCGGCGCCGAAGAAATCTCCGACGGCAAAGGCCGTGACCGCGCCACGCGCAAGTGCCGCGAAAACGGCAACGCCGAAACCGCCTGCATCGAAAGCGAGCGCCGCACCCAGGAGCGCGCCAGCGGCAAGCAAGGCTGCGCCGGCGGCGAGCAAGGCCGCGCCAGCTGCAAAGAAAGCCGCGAGCGGCAAGGCAACAGCCACTGCTCCAGGCAAAGCCAATGATCTGCGTCGCCTGATCGGCATCGGCCCGACCAACGAGCGGCTGCTCAAAGGGCTTGGGGTCACGACCTATGCCCAGATCGCCGCCTGGACGCCCGACGATGTCAAGCGGATCGAGGCGACATTGAATTTCGACGGCCGCATCGAACGTGAACGCTGGATCGAGCAGGCGAAACTGCTTGCCGCCGGTGACGAGAAGGAATTTGCGCGCCGCTTCCCGACTGCGGGAGAAGCCAGCAATACCTGAGCCATTGCAAGGCGGCATCTGGAACAAGGCGGCGCCCTCTGGCGCCGCTTTTGTTTTTGCCCCCCGCGCCTTTGCGTCTTGAGACGCCGTTCCCTCGATTGCGCACGGTCGAGCCCCCATATAGATCGATCGCTGGTGACCGCAGCATCCGAGCCTTATGTCCCTGCCCCTGCCCTTTGCAATTTTCCGGAACGACGAGACCGCGCGTCAGCTCGTTTTCGACCGGCCGGCCGAGGTCATCGCAGTGCATGGCGAGGCGGATTTTTTGCCGGCGCTGGAAGCCGCGCAGGCTGCACATGACGGCGGCAAATGGCTGGCCGGTTATTTCTCCTACGAGGCCGGTTACCTGCTCGAACCCAAGCTCGTTCCGCTGCTGCCGGCCGGCCGCCGCGCCCCGCTTTTCTGCCTCGGCGTGTTCGACGCGCCGGTCGAGGAGACGGTCGCGCCAGGCGATCTGCCGGCTAGCAACGGCCCGATCTTCGACGCCAAGGCAGCCTGGTCTTCGGACGACTACGCCAAACGCTTTGCCAGGCTGCATGACCACATCCGCAAGGGCGACTGCTACCAGGGCAATCTGACCTTTCCGGTCCATGCGCAATGGTCGGGCGATCCGCTGGTCGCCTTCAACGCGCTGACCGAACGCCAGCCGGTGAAGTATGGCGCGCTGGTCGCGCTTGGCGATCCAATCGTCTTGTCGCGATCGCCGGAACTGTTCTTCGAGGTCGACGCGGAAGGCATGATCGAGACGCATCCGATGAAGGGCACCGCGCCGCGCGGCGCAACAAAAGCCGAGGACGATCGCCTGAAAGCGTTCTTGCGCAACGACGAGAAGAACCAGGCCGAGAACCGGATGATCGTCGATCTCCTGCGCAACGACATCTCACTGATCAGCGAGATTGGCACGCTCGATGTGCCGGAGCTTTTCCGCATCGAGAGCTACCCGACCGTCCACCAGATGGTGAGCCGCGTGCGGGCAAAACTTTTGCCCGGCCTCTCCATCCGCCAGATTTTCGCCGCGCTATTCCCCTGCGGCTCGATCACCGGCGCGCCGAAGATCCGCGCCATGGAAATCCTGCGCGAGCTGGAAAGTGGTCCGCGCGATGTCTATTGCGGCGCCATAGGCTGGATCGCGCCCGGCGGCCGGATGCGTTTTTCCGTGGCGATCCGCACCATCTCGCTCTTTGCCAATGGCGAGGCGGTCTACAATGTCGGCGGCGGTGTCGTCTTCGATTCGACAGCCGAAGAGGAGTACCAGGAGTGTCTGCTGAAAGCCCGTTTCGCGACGGGAACAGTGCCGATTTCGAACTGATCGAAACAATGCGCTGGGAACCCGGCTCGGGTTTCCTTCGTTTCGACCGCCATCTCGCGCGGCTTTACGGCTCGGCAAACGAACTCGGCTTCGCCTGCGACCCGCAAAGGGTCGGCGAAGCACTGATGAATGCGGTTGGTCACCAACAGATCGCGTTGCGCACACGCCTCGTCCTGTCGCGCAATGGCGAAGTCGCGGTTTCGGTGCAGCCCTACGAGCCGCTTGCCGCCGACAAGGTCTGGACACTGCAGCTGGCACGGGTGCGGCTTGATTCGAGCGACACGCTGCTGCGCCACAAGACCAGCCGCCGCCAAACCTTTACGCGCGCCCGCGCCGAATATCTTGCCGGCCGGGCCGACGAGGTGCTGCTCGCCAATGAGCGCGGCGAAATCTGCGAGGGCACGATCACCAACGTCTTTGCCGATTTCGGCGAGGGCGTGCTGGCCACGCCCCGGCTCGATTGCGGCCTGCTGCCTGGCGTCCTGCGCGGTGAACTGCTGGATCAAGGCCGCGCCGGTGAAGCGGTCTACACGTGGAACGAACTGAAATCGGCCAAGGCGCTGTTCGTCGGCAACTCGCTGCGCGGATTGATCCCGGCGCGGCTGGGCTGAAGCATCGGAGACAACAATGTTCGTGGTTTCGCTGAACTACAAGGTGCCGCTGACCGAGATCGACCGCCTGCAGCAAGCGCATGTCGAGTGGCTGAAGGCCTGCTACGCGCAAGGTATCTTTGTCGCCTCGGGGCCAAAGCGGCCAAGGACCGGCGGCATCATCATCGCGCACGGTCCACGCGAAGTGCTCGATGCCAGACTGGCTGACGATCCCTTCGCCAAGGCAGGTGCCGCCGATTACGAAATCACCGAATTCACGGCGAGAATGGCCACTGCCGCACTGGAAGCCTACAAAGAAGCATGAGTTTCCGCCCACCGACCCACACACCCTATGACGGCTCGTCGAAACTGTTCACCATCGGGCTGAAACCGCTCAATCTCGATAGCTGGATCGAGGTCGACGAATATCTGCTGCCCTATCTTGCCGAGAAACGCCGGCTTTACGCGGAAATTCCCGGCAAGGTTTTTGTCGAGGAGCAAACAACGCGCGAGGCCCAGCGCGAAGTGCTCGATCTGCTCGGTGCGCATTTGGCGGCGAACTTTCCTGAGACCCACAGGCGTACCGACAACGCGATCGAGGTGATCGGCGGCACCGACAATCTCGAGGGCTCAGGCACCTCAGCTCCTTTCAGCGATGCGCCGCTTGTCGCGGCCTCGTTACTCGTCCAGGAGGATTTGATCCTGATGCGCCGCGACGAGAGCGGCTGGCGCCTGGCGGCCGGCTCGCTCTGCTTCCCCTCGTCATGGTCGCTGATCGAAAAATTCGGCAAGCCGCTGCAGCAGATCCACGCGCCGGTACCGGGTTTCGGTCCTGGCACACGGCCGGCCGATCTCATCAACCGCATGTTCGACGGCCTCCAGGGCCAAGCCGTCGAGCGCTACAACTGGTCGATCCAGGCGGGCAATGCGCTCTACCATCCGCTCTCCAACCTCGAGCGCATCGACCGTGCCAGCAGTCGCCCGTCGAGATTCCCGGACGGCGACATCGACGCCCATGCCTTTATTCGCGTCGAGCGGCAGACCCTGAGAAAGCTCCCCGTTTCGGGCGACATACTCTTCACCATTCGCATCCATCTCGATCCGCTCGCCGTGCTGGAACGCCATCGCGACCGCGCGGCGCTCTCAGCGTCCTTGGCCGAACAACTTCTGGCGCTGGACGAGGCACAGCTCGACTACAAGGGGATGACCGCCGACCGTGACCGGCTGACGGAACGACTGAAAGTCATGGCTTGGGGGAACAATGATCCAGCATCTTAGCAGTCCGGTCACGTTCATGGCCGCGATCCTGGTACTGTCGACAGCAGCCGAAGCGGAGCCGGTGACTTATGCCGGCAAGCTTGGAAAAAGCGATATCGTCGTCGAATTCACCGGCGATCCGGCGGCCACCGACGGCCCGCTGGCCGGCCGCTACTTCTACCGCTCGAAGGGCGTCGACATCCCGCTGCAAGCCAGGTCGCAGAAGGGCAGCAAGTTCGAACTGGCCGAGGAGGAGGCATGCGGCGCCGATAATTGCGATGACGGAAAGGCCGCGCCGATCGCCGCTGTGTGGCGCCTGGCCTCATCCAGTAACGGCAAGACCCTTGAAGGCAGCTGGAACGGAAAGAAGGCGCTGCCGCTCAGATTGGAACGGGTCGCAAGTCGGCAGGTGACTGGGAGCGAGCCCAGCACCCCGCTCGATCTCTACGATTTCAGCTTCATGAAGTTCTTCGGCAATGACACGCCGCTCACCATGGAAACGTCCCCCTATGACTATCTGCGGATGGACACTCAGCTCGATAACGGCAAGACCACTGGTTGGCCGGACGCGACCTACCGCTACGTCGTCGACCCCCGCACCAAATTCGCCACGCCGCGCATTGTCGAACTGTCCGGCAACGTTTCGGTCGAGGCCGCGAATGCTCTGCTGCAAGACAGGCACTGGCGCGCAAACATCGGCGCACTGGGCTGCGTGGCTGCGCAATACGCCGGTTTCAACGAAGGCGGGCCGATTGACGGTGTGAACGACGGCACGCTCGGCGGCTATGAGGACAGCACATTCGAAGTGAGCTCGCTGACGCCGCGGCTGATGAGCTGGCGGGAGTCCGGCAGCATCTTCTGCGGCGGAGCGCATCCGACCAACTATTCGGACGCCTACATCATGGATGTGCGGCGCGGCGTCCTGCTTGGCCTTCAGGACATTTTCTCGGATACGGTGGATGGCAAGCCCGGTCCTTCCCTCGCCTCCTTGGTCAAGCAGCGGCGCAAGAAACCGACCGATCAGACCGACATCCATCACGAAGCCGAATGCGGCATGGACGATCTCATCGGCGAATATCTGGCGGTCAGCCTCTGGCGGGAGGGCGACAAGCAGGTTCTGGTGTTCGGGCTCCAGACCCTTCCGCATGCCATCCAGGCCTGCGCCGACGATCTGCTGGAACTACCGGTCTCCGAGGCACGTGACCTCTTCAAGCCTGAATTCGCAAGACTGGTCGAGCCGTAGCCGGGATGGCGCGGCGTGAGGCCGGCCGTCCGCTTTTCGCTTTATTGTGACAATGATCTATGGTTTGTCGCGCCGCGGCCAAGCCGCTGTTCCGAAGCGTTTTTTGAGGGAGTAATCGATAAATGGCGAATGAAAACTGGCCCGTTTACGGTGAGATCACCGGCCCTGTCGTGATGATCGGCTTCGGCTCGATCGGACGGGGAACGCTGCCGCTGATCGAGCGCCATTTCAAATTCGACAAGTCGCGCATGACGGTCATCGACCCGCGCGACGCCGACCGCAAATTGCTCGACGAGCGCGGCATCACCTTCATGCAGGATGCGGTGACCAAAAAGAACTACAAGAAGCTGCTGACACCGCTTTTGACCAATGGCGGCGGCCAGGGCTTTTGCGTCAACCTGTCGGTCGACACTTCCTCGCTCGAGCTGATGAAGCTCTGCCGCAAGCTTGGCGTCCTCTACGTCGACACGGTGGTCGAGCCTTGGCTCGGCTTCTATTTCGACGAAAAGGCCGACAATGCCTCACGCACCAACTATGCGCTGCGCGAGACGGTGCGTACTGAAATCGCGAAGAACCCGGGCGGCACCACGGCGATCTCGTGCTGCGGCGCCAATCCCGGCATGGTCTCGTGGTTCGTCAAGCAGGCACTGGTCAACCTCGCCACAGATCTTGGCCTCGACTTCTCGGAACCCGCGCAGCACGATCGCGAAGGCTGGGCCAGGCTGATGAAGAAGGCCGGCGTCAAGGGCATCCATATCGCCGAGCGCGACACCCAGCGCACCAAGAAACCCAAGCCGATGAACGTGTTCTGGAACACCTGGTCGGTCGAAGGCTTCATTTCGGAAGGCCTGCAGCCGGCCGAGCTCGGTTGGGGCACGCATGAGACGTGGATGCCGAAGAACGCCAAAAAGCACAAGAACGGCTCGAAGGCCGCGATCTTTCTGGAGCAGCCCGGCGCCAACACGCGCGTGCGCACATGGTGCCCGACGTCCGGTCCGCAATACGGCTTCCTGGTGACGCATAATGAGGCGATTTCGATTGCCGATTTCTTCACTTTGTACAGCAAGAAGGGCAAGGTGCAGTACCGGCCGACCTGCCATTACGCCTATCATCCCTGCAACGACGCCGTGCTGTCACTGCACGAGATGTTCGGTGCCGCCGGCGAGGCTCAGCCCGTACATCACGTGCTCGACGAAAACGAACTGGTCGATGGCATCGACGAACTCGGCGTGCTGCTCTACGGCCACGCCAAGAACGCCTACTGGTACGGCTCGCAGCTGTCGCTGGCCGAGGCGCGCAAGCTGGCGCCCTACCAGAACGCCACCGGCATGCAGGTCACGTCGGCGGTGCTGGCCGGCATGGTCTGGGCGCTGGAAAATCCCGAGGCCGGCATCGTCGAAGCCGACGAGATGGATTACAAGCGCTGCCTCGACGTGCAGAACCCATATCTCGGGCCGGTCAGGAGCTATTATACGGACTGGACACCGCTCGACAATCGGCCTGGTCTGTTTTCCGAGGACCTCGACACCAAAGACCCGTGGCAATTCCGCAACATCCTCGTTCGATAGCAGCGTTGCCTCGACACTCCGCCAGCTTGCAATCGCCCGGAAATCGGGCGATTGAAGAGGGCGGACCGAGGAGAGGAATTTGATGATGACGATTGTGCAAAGGTTGCTTTCGGCTGGCGTTGCCGCAGCCGCTGCCGTCACGTTGGCGGCCTGCACCACCACCGGCCCAGGCGAGCCGCCGGTGATCACGGCCAAAGGGGTCGAAGGCTCCTGGATCGACGCGCAGGGCACGGGCTTGTCCACCTTCAGGGGCGGCAGCTTCGCGACCGTCGCCACCGATACCGGCCAGAAGCTTGCCGATGGCAGCTACACCATGACCGGCGGCACCTCAGTCGAGATCCATGGCACTTCGCTGATCCGCCAGACGCCGATCAGCTTCAACTGCTTGATGGTCTCCACCAGCCAGCTCAATTGCACCAGCGCGAGCGGGCAGAATTTTGTGCTGACCAGGCGCACCTGAAATTCGATTCCGACTTGACTTTGCAAAGGGCGGCGGCTTCAAGCCGCCGTCTTCTTGCGCCGGCAAAGCTGATGCCGATTTCCGCTTGCATCGACTGAAACGCGATGTGAACATGGCCCGAGAGGGCTGTTACATCCCAGTCAAACAAGAGCGTTAAACGCGTCTGGTCCAGTTATCCGGGAGACGAGAATGAAGAAGATCGCTGCCATCGCCGCGCTGTCGGCATCGGCGCTTGGCCTGTCGGCAGGGGTATCCTTTGCCGACTACACGCTGAACATCCTGCACATCAACGACTGGCACAGCCGCATCGAGAGCAACAACAAGTATGAATCGACCTGCTCGGCCGAGGAGGAGACCAAGGGCGAATGCGTCGGCGGCGCCGGCCGCCTGGTCACCGCGATCGCCCAGGAGCGCAAGAAGCTGCAAGGCCAGAACGTGCTGCTGCTCAGCGCCGGCGACAATTTCCAGGGCTCGCTCTTCTACACGACCTACAAGGGTAAGACCGAAGGCGAATTCCTCAACCAGATGAAATTCGATGCCGAGGTGGTCGGCAACCATGAGTTCGACGATGGCGAGTCGGCGCTGGCGCCGTTTCTCGACATGATCCAGTTTCCGGTGCTCGGCGCCAACGTGAAGGCCAATGCGCAATCCAAGCTCGGCGACCGCGTCAAGCCGTCGATCGTGGTCGAGGTCGGCGGCCAGAAGATCGGCATCGTCGGCGCGGTCACCAACGACACGCCGGAGCTTGCCTCCCCTGGCCCGAACATCGCCATTGAAGACGACGTCAAGTCGATCACCGCTGAGGTCGAGAAACTGAAGGGAGAGGGCGTCAACAAAATCATCGCGGTCACCCATATCGGCTACAAGCGCGAGCGCGACGTGATCGCCAAGATCCCGGGCGTCGACGTGGTGGTCGGCGGCCACAGCCATTCGCTGCTTTCCAACACCGACCCCAAGGCGGAAGGCCCTTATCCGACGATGGTCGACAATCCGGACGGCTACAAAGTGCCGGTCGTGCAGGCGGCGTCCTATTCGAAATATCTCGGCGAGTTCAAGGTCGTGTTCGACGACAACGGCGTCGTCAAGGAGGCCAGCGGCGATCCTATCCATCTCGACAAATCGATCATTCCCGACCCCGCCGTGCTTGCCCGTATCAAGGAACTCGGCGCGCCGATCGAGGCTTTGAAGAACAAGGAAGTCGCCGAGACCACCAAGGCGATCGACGGCAGCCGCGAAAACTGCCGCGCCCGCGAATGCGAGATGGGCAATCTGGTCTCCGACGCCGTCCTCGACCGGGTCAAGGGCCAGGGTGTAGAGATCGTCATCTCGAATGGTGGCGGCTTGCGCGCCTCGATCGACCAGGGCACGGTCACCATGGGCGAGGTTCTCACCGTCCTGCCGTTTCAGAACACGCTGGCGACCTTCCAGATCTCCGGTAAGGATCTGGTTGCCGGCCTCGAAAGCGGCCTCAGCCAGGTCGAGGACGGCGCCGGGCGCTTCCCGCAGGTTGCCGGCCTGAAATATGCGTTCGACAAATCGGCGCCGCCTAACGGACGCGTCAAATCGGTCGAGGTGATGGAAGGCGGCGCCTGGACGCCGATCAAACCGGAGAAGGACTACCTGGTCGCCACCAACAACTATGTCCGCCAGGGCGGCGACGGCTACAAGGTGTTCGCCGAGAAGGCCAAGAACGCCTATGATTACGGCCCGGGGCTGGAACAGGTCGTTGCCGATTACCTCGGCGCGCACCGG
Organism: Mesorhizobium sp. M0166; assembly: GCF_040322255.1. Classification (NCBI taxonomy): domain Bacteria; kingdom Pseudomonadati; phylum Pseudomonadota; class Alphaproteobacteria; order Hyphomicrobiales; family Phyllobacteriaceae; genus Mesorhizobium; species Mesorhizobium sp. M0166. The sequence continues at coordinate 19,570 of NZ_JAMYTD010000010.1, forward strand.
CCCTATACGCCGAAGCTCGATGGCCGCATCACCGAGATCGCCGCGACCGGAGCCCCGACCGCAGAACCTGCCAACCCGGCCGAACCGCCAAAACCTGCTGAGGCAGCGCCGATAAAGCCTGCTGAGCCGGCAATGCCCGAAATGCCGGCCGGCTCCGGCGACATTTCCAAAACGCCGCCGGCCGTCCCGGCGGAAACCGCGCCGGCAACACCCGCACCCGCCGAGCCGGCCCAGCCGGCGGCACCTGCGGCTCCGGCCACACCGGCTCCGGCGACCCCTGCTCCGGCCGAACCGGCCAAGCCCGCCGAGACAGCGCCTGCCCCGAGTCAGCCAGCCCCAAGTGAGCCGGCAAAACCTGCCGAGCCGGCTGCGACGGCACCAGCCGAAAGCAGCCATGTAATCGTCGCCGGCGATACCTATTGGGATCTCGCGGTGAAGGCCTATGGCGACGGCACCAAATGGAAAATGATCTACGATGCCAACAAAGCCTACGAGCCACGCCGGCTGCCGGTCGGCGCAACCTTGACTATCCCGGCGGCCTCGAAGTAATCCGGCCGCATGAACGCAATGCACCCGCCCGGCAAACCGGGCGGGTGCTGCATTTCTGGGATAAGGTGCGGCCAGACGCTGCATTTGAAAACCGGCGCGGCATCGCTACTTTCGCCGCGGCACCGTTGGTTCGCGGTGTTGGAGAACCTCATGACGCGTGCCAGCCCTGCTGAAATCAAAGCCGAGAGGACCACCGCCTCGCCGTCGGCAGGGCGCCCTCTGGTCAGGACCGGCAAGGTCGGTGTCATGCTGATCAATCTCGGCACCCCGGACGGCACCGGCTTCAAGCCGATGTGGCGCTACCTCCGGGAGTTCCTGTCCGATCCGCGCGTCATCGAGCTCAACAAGGCGATCTGGTATCCGATCCTCTATGGCGTGGTCCTCACCACCCGGCCGAAGAAATCGGGCGCCAACTATGCCAGGATATGGAACCGGGAGCGCAACGAGTCGCCGCTGCGAACCTACACCCGTGCCCAGGCCGAGAAGCTCGGGCTTGCGCTCGGCGATTTACCCAACGTCGTCGTCGACTGGGCGATGCGCTACGGCAACCCTTCGACCGAGAGCGTGGCCAACAGACTGGTCGAGCAAGGCTGCGACCGCGTCCTGTCTTTCCCGCTCTATCCGCAATATTCGGCGACGACGACTGCGACTGCCAACGACCAACTGTTTCGCGCGCTGATGAAGATGCGCCGCGCCCCGGCCATTCGCAGCGTGCCGCCCTATTACAACGAGCCGGCCTATATCGAGGCGCTCGCCCGTTCGATCGAAAAGCATCTGGCGAGCCTCGACTTCGAACCGGAAATTGTCATCGCTTCCTATCACGGCATTCCGAAACCCTATTCCGACAAGGGCGACCCCTACCAAGCCCATTGCCTCGAGACGACGCGGCTGCTGCGCGAAAAGCTCGGCTGGGATGAAAAGAAGCTGATCACAACCTTTCAGTCGCGCTTCGGCGCGCAGGAATGGCTGCAGCCCTACACCGACAAGACGGTCGAAAGACTAGGGCGCGAAGGCGTGAAATCGATCGCCATCGTCAATCCGGGATTTTCCGTCGACTGCATCGAGACGCTGGACGAAATCGGCAGGGAAGCGGCCGAGACCTTCCACCATGCCGGCGGTGAAAAGTTCGCACACATCCCTTGCCTCAACGACAGTGCCGAGGGCATGGCGGTGATCGAGGCGATGGTGCGGCGCGAGTTGTCCGGCTGGGCCTGAACAGATCACCCGTCCATGCACCGGCAATCCGTGATCACCTGATTGTAACGTTGCTGAAACACACTTAAGTGTTTGGTCAAGTCGGCCGCGTGGAATGTCCAACATGGCCGGCTTTTGAGGGGAGAGCCAAATGGGTTTCAGTGGTTTTGATATCGCGCTTCTTGTTCTTGTCGCCCTTGTCGTCCTGGTGCTTTTCAAGGGCATCCGGACAATTCCGCAAGGCTATAATTATACCGTCGAACGCTTTGGCCGTTACACCAGGACATTGAACCCAGGCCTAAATCTGATCGTGCCTTTCGTCGACCGTGTCGGCGCCAAGATGAACATGATGGAGCAGGTTCTCGACGTTCCGAGGCAGGAGATCATCACCCGCGACAATGCCACCGTTGCCGTCGATGGTATCGCCTTCTATCAGGTGCTCAACGCGGCGCAGGCCGCCTACCAGGTCTCCGGCCTGCAGAATGCGATTCTCAATCTCACGATGACCAACATCCGCACCGTGATGGGCTCGATGGACCTCGACGAACTTTTGTCGAACCGCGACGCCATCAACGAGCGCCTGCTGCGGGTCGTTGACGAGGCGGCGCATCCCTGGGGCATCAAGATTACTCGTGTCGAGATCAAGGACATCAACCCACCGGCCAATCTCGTCGAATCGATGGGCCGCCAGATGATGGCCGAGCGCAATAAGCGCGCCCAGATCCTCGCCGCCGAAGGCCTCAAGCAATCGCAGATTCTGGAGGCCGAGGGCCGCAAGGAAGCCGCCTTCCGCGACGCCGAGGCGCGCGAGCGCTCGGCCGAGGCTGAAGCACGCGCCACGCAGGTGGTGTCGGAGGCGATCTCCAAGGGCGACGTGCAGGCGCTCAACTACTTCGTCGCGCTGAAATACACCGAAGCGCTGACCAAGATCGGCTCGGCGACAAACAGCAAGCTCGTTCTGATGCCGATAGAGGCCTCATCGCTGATCGGCACGCTCGGCGGCATTGGCGAAATCGCCAAGGAGGTTTTCCGGAGCGAAGGCACCGCCGGCGCCGCACGACAGGCCGCCCGCCCGCCGGTGGTTCGCCCGAGCGAAACCTGAGGCCGCCGCCATGCTCGACCGCATTGTTTCCGAACTCGGCCCGTGGAGCTGGATGGTCCTCGGCTTCGTCCTGCTGGTTATGGAGGTTATCGCGCCGGGTATTTTCATGCTGTGGATCGGCATTGCCGCGCTGTTGATCGGCGTCGTCTCACTTCTCATCTGGGATGCCGGTTTCTGGACCTGGCAGGTCCAGGTCCTCGCCTTCCTCGCGCTGTCGCTGGTCTCGGCCTATGTCGGCAAGCGGCTGGTGGGCGGGCGCCATGATGAAACCGACCAGCCGCTGCTCAACCGTCGCGGCGCACAGATGGTCGGCCGGACGGCGACCCTTGCCGAGCCGATCAAGGACGGGCGCGGCCGCATCAAGCTGGGCGACACGTTGTGGCGCGTCTCCGGCCCTGACCTGCCGGCCGGCACGCAGGTGCGCGTGACGGGCGCCGCTGATACCGACCTGGAACTGACGGTCGAGGCGGTCTAGAAGCCCGCTAGGCAGCACCGATGCGCAGCAGGTCGTGCAGATGGACGAGCCCGATCGGCCGCCTGCCTTCGACCACCATTAGGCTGGTGATGGCCGAGTCGTTGATCGTCTGCAGCGCCGTCGCAACAAGCGTGTCGGGCGCGGCCATTTTTGGCTCTCTGGTCATCACCTGATCGACGCTCATCGCCAGGAGATCGCTGCCGATATGGCGCCTGATGTCACCGTCGGTGATGATGCCGATCAGCTTGCCGTCCGCGCCAGTCACCGCCACGCAGCCAAACCCCTTGCGCGACAATTCCAGGATCGCTTCGCGCATGCCGGTACCTGACGACACCAGCGGCAGCCTGTCGCCGACATGCATGATCTCGCGGATCTGCGTCAGGTTGGCTCCGAGCTGGCCGCCGGGATGGAACGTGCGGAAATGGTCCGGGGTGAAGCCGCGTGCCTCGAGCAGCGCGATGGCCAGCGCATCGCCCATCACCATTTGCAGCAGCGTCGAGGTCGTCGGCGCAAGGCCGTGCGGACAGGCTTCCGGGGCTCGCGGCAGCAGAAGCACCACGTCCGCTGCGCGCGCCAGAGCCGATTTTTCGCCCGCAGTGACCGCGACCAGCGGGATCGAGAAGCGCCTCGAATAGGCGATGATGCCTTTGAGCTCGAGGCTTTCCCCCGACCACGACAGGGCGACGATAGCGTCGTTCCTGGCGATCATGCCGAGGTCGCCGTGATTGGCTTCGGCAGGGTGGACGAAGAAGGCCGGCGTGCCGGTCGAGGCGAGCGTCGCGGCGATCTTCGAGCCGATATGGCCGCTTTTGCCGACCCCGGTGACGATGACGCGGCCATCGATCTGCGACACCATGTCGACGGCCCGTGCGAACGGCTCGGCCAGCCCGTTTTCGAGAGCGTCTGCCAGTGCCGCGACGCCGGCCTGCTCCGTCGCCACCGTTCTCAGCGCCGAGGCAATCGCGGCCTGCCCGTCGTGCCGCTTCCTGTCTGGGGATTTCACGTCCATGGACGATGCGATTAGCGCTTCGGCGCGCGCCTGTCCAACGGAATTGCCGCCCCGAACACCTTGACGGCCCATCCCTCAACGCTCCGTTAACCATCCCCATTTACGGTTTCGTAAGTATGGCGCGCGTGCGCCGCGCAAGCAGTGGTGCCGATGTCCGGGTTTCAGCCTCAAAGCAAAATGGGACGAAAGGGCAAGGCGATCTGCGCTTTGCTGCTGGCAACCAGTGTCCTTGCGTTGTCGCGGCCGGCGCTGCTTTGCGCCCAGGAAACCGAGCTGCGCGGCGAGGTTTCGGAATCGACAATCCTGGACGACCAGCAGTACAAGATCAGGCAATCGAGCATGGCTGGAACCCAGGCCGCGCAGGCTGCTGCAACCGCCAACGACAATACGCCGCTGCCTACCTATCGTCCGGCCAGTCCGGGGGCCTTGCCTGACGACGGCACGGGCGAAGCGGCCACAACCGGCGGCACTTTCGATCCGCCAGAGGCCAGCGGCGACCCATTTCCCGACAACCCTGCTCCGCCGCCGCGACGGCGGCCAAGCGCAACGCAACGCGCCACCAATGCGGCCAACGCCGAAGACGAGACCGCGGACAGTACGAAGAGCAAGGGAACCGCGACTGCAGGCGCGGCGACGACCGATGACACCGATACAGCTGCCATAGACGAGCAGGATACGGTCAACCGCCGTGCCGTCACCGTCGATTCCGCCGAAAGGCTCAAGCTCGACCCCGGCGCCGAACGCATCGAAGCCATCGAAGGCCAGAACAAAAAGAACGAGGACGACCCGTTCGCCGCCACCGGCATCAAGCTCGGCTCCTTCGTGATCCGGCCGACGCTCGAGCAAGGCCTGACGTCTTCGACAAACGCCGATTCGAGCAGCCTCGGAAAGCCGGCCTTGCTGTCGGAAACGACGCTGCGCTTCAACGCCGTCTCCGATTGGCGGGAGAATTCGGCGACGGTTGAGGGCTATGGCATCTTCCGCGAAACCTTGTCCGGCTATGACATTCACGAGGCGCAAGGCCGCGTCGACGGCACGCTCAACATCGATCTCGACAATGATCTGCGCGCCATCGCCAAGCTGGGCTATGAGGCCGTGCCCGAATCGGCCTCGGCGCCGGACGCAGTCGTCGGCGCCGTTGGCCAGCCGGTGCGCCAGACCGTGAACGGCAGTCTCGCCGTCGAGAAGGATGCCGGCAAGATGCGCTTCGCGCTGACCGGCGCGGTCGAGCACGACATCTTTGGCGACGCCAAGCTTTCGTCGGGCGGATCGCTGTCGCAGAAGGGCCGCGACTCGACGCTCTACACGGCCATTTTGCGCACCGGTTACGAGATCTCGCCTGCCATCACCCCGTTCACCGAAATCGAGATCGGCCGGCGCGCTTATGATTTGCGCGTCGATCCAAACGGTTTCCAGCGCTCCTCGACCAGGCTTGGCGCACGGGCCGGCGTCGAGCTCGATCTCCGCGAGAAGCTTAAAGGCGAGTTCTCGGTCGGCTGGCTACGCGAAGCCATCGACGACGACGCCCTGCCGGCTATTTCGGGCGCGACGGTCAATGCCGATCTCAAATGGTCGCCGGAACGTGGCACCACGATCGGGCTCACCGCACAGACGACCGCCGAGAACACGACGAACGCGGGCGAAAGCGGCGACATGCTCTATTCCGGCAGCCTCACCGGCGAGCGGCAGATCCGCGCCAACCTGACCGGAAATGCAGCTCTCGGCCTTGAATGGCGCGACTATACTGGCTCCGACGATCATGATTTGACGCTGAGCGCCGAGGCTGGGCTGACGTGGTGGCTGAACCGCTACACCGGGCTCACCACCCGCGCCAGGACTGAAAAACTGACCAGCAACCTGGTCGGGCGCGACTACACGGCCAACAGTATCTTCGTCGGCTTGAAGTTGCAGCGCTAAATGCATGTCGCGCAAAAGCGTGCAGCGGTTTTGCGATAACGACTTGCATAAAACAAGAACCTGAAGCGCGTCGCATGAGGCCGGTCGAACGCGGCGCGCTTTAGCCGATCAGCGCGGCAACCGGTGTTGAAACTACAAGGCTACGCCGCGGCGTTCTGACGGCGCGAGTTCGTCGAGAAGCGTGCGAATGACGCCGGCCATGCTGGCATTCATATCTCTGCGCCACAGTGCGAAGGCAACGTTGGCCTCGACGAAGCCTTCGGGCGAGCCGCAGTCGAACGTCCGCCCGCGGTAGTGGTAGCCGTAGAAGGGCTGTTGCTTCTGCAGCTTCAGCATTGCATCGGTGAGCTGGATCTCGTTGCCGGCGCCTTTTTCCTGACCTTCGAGTATCTTGAATATCTCCGGCTGCAGGATATAGCGCCCGTTGATGTAGAGGTTCGAGGGCGCCGTGCCGGTCTTCGGCTTTTCCACCATGCCGGTGATGCGGAAACCGTGATGCGCGTCCTCGCCGCGGCCGACAATGCCGTATTTATGCGCCTCGGCCGGATCGCATTCCTGCACGGCGACGATGTTGTTGCCAGTCTCCGCGTAAAGCTCGACCATATCCTTCATGCAGCTTTTTTCCGACTGCATGATCATGTCGGGCAACAGCAGCGCAAAGGGCTCGTCGCCGACGAGCTCGCGCGCGCACCAGACGGCGTGACCAAGGCCGAGCGGTACCTGCTGGCGGGTGAAGCTGGTCTGCCCCGGCGCCGGCTGCAGCCGCTGCAGGCGGGCGAGCTGGTCGTCCTTGCCGCGCTGCGCAAGCGTGTCGTAGAGCTCGAACTGGACATCGAAGTGATCCTCGATGACCGCCTTGTTGCGGCCGGTCACGAAGATGAAATGCTCGATCCCGGCTTCGCGCGCCTCATCGACCACATACTGGATGACCGGCCTGTCGACGACCGTCAGCATTTCCTTGGGAATGGCCTTGGTGGCGGGGAGAAAGCGCGTGCCGAGACCGGCAACCGGGAACACTGCCTTGCGAACTCTCTTCATGTGCCAATTATCCATTTGCATGCCTGTTCGGCAATCCCGATTCGAGACATTTTCATGCCGAAATCGAGGATTACTGAACGGCGGGTCAGAAATCTCAGCTGGTAAAGCATTGACGCATCTTTTCACCCCGGACGCCACCTATGGTAAACCAAATGCTAACCGGGTTCGGCGATGAATAGTCTTCCTGAGATGAAGAAGGAGGAAAAGATGTCCGTTCGCAACGCCGCAAGGCGCTTCACCAGCGTCCTGACGGCCGCCAGCCTCTCGCTTGCCTTGCTCATGCCCAGCGGGCCGGCTTTTGCCGATGCCGGCTTCCGCCAATGGGTCGCCAGCTTCCGTGCTACCGCCGTGGCGAGCGGCGTTTCCGGCTCCGTCTACGACCAGGCATTCAAGGGCATCAGCGATGCTGACCCGGTGGTGCTGGAAAAGGCCCGTACTCAACCCGAATTCACCGCACCCGCCTGGGATTATTTCGACAACCGCGTCCATGACCAGTCGGTCGCCGTCGGCCAGCAGATGGCAAGGAAATGGAAGCCTTGGCTGGACAGGATCGAGGCAAGGTACGGCGTCGACCGCTACATCCTGCTGGCCATATGGTCGATGGAATCGAACTACGGCGAAACCCTCAAGCGCGACGATATCATGCGCAATGTCGTGCGCTCGCTGGCGACGCTTGGTTATGCCGACCCGAAGCGTGCGAAATTTGCCCGCACCCAGCTGATCGCGGCGCTGAAGATCCTGCAGACCGGCGACATCGACGAAAGCCATCTCAGCGGCTCATGGGCCGGTGCAATGGGCCACACCCAGTTCATCCCTACCAGCTACCTGTCCTATGCGGTCGATATGGACGGCAACGGCAAGCGCGACATCTGGAATTCGATTCCCGACGCACTGGCGACAGCCGCCAATTTGCTGCGGAAGAACGGCTGGCAGGCAGGCAAGACCTGGGGTTATGAGGTCAGCCTTCCGGACGGCAAGAAGCTGCCCGGAGGCTCGAAGTCGCTGTCGCAATGGCAGGCGCTGGGCGTCAGCCGTGCCAACGGCAAGCCGTTCAAGAACGGTGCAGACAAAGCGACGTTGAAGCTGCCCGGCGGCCGCGGCGGGCCAGCCTTCCTGATGATCAAGAATTTCTCGGTCATCAAGCGTTACAACAATGCCGATAAATATGCGCTCGCCGTGGGTCTTCTTGCCGACGAAATCGCCGGCTATGGCGGGCTTGTGCAGGACTGGAAGCGACCGTTTACCAAGCTCTCCTTCGAGGAAAGGCAGGAGCTTCAGAAGCGACTTTCCGAGCACGGCTATTACGACGGCAAGTTCGACGGCAAGATCGGTGACGGATCGAAAACCGCCATCATGGCCTTCCAGGCAAAGGCCGGCTTGACCCAGGACGGGTATCCGAGCAAGGAAGTGCTCAAATGGCTCAGGCAGAACTAGAGCCGGTTACGGGATGGAGAGGGTGATTGGTTTCGGCTGCGCGCATCCGGTTAATCGTTCGTCGCGTGCCGATCCTCGTTCTGGCGATCGCCGTTCTGGCAGTCGGCGCCGCCAGTGCCTTTCATACCTCGGCCATGGCGCAGGAGCCGGAAAGTCGTGGCTGGTCGCTGCGCGACCTGTTGTTTCCGCGCAGAAGCGAGCGGTTTGAGCAGCCGCCGCCCGAATTCCAGAGAGAATTCCAGAGAACGAAGCCCAGGGCCAAGCTGAGAAAGCCCCGGTCAGTTCGCCGGCCGCCGCCGGCCGAACAGACAACCCCGGTGGCCGAGAAGGCGCCGGATGCACGCGTCGTTCTGGTGGTCGGCGATTTCATGGCATCTGGGCTGGCTGAGGGGCTCGACGCCGCCTTTGCCGAAAACACCGGCGTCAGGATTGTCGTCCGTGCCAACGGATCGTCCGGCTTCGTGCGTGATGATGTCTACAACTGGCCAGAACAGGTCAAGTCGCTGATCGCTGCCGAAAAACCGGCAGCCGTCGTCGTCATGCTCGGATCCAACGACCGGCAGCAGATGCGCGTCGGCGATGTGCGCGAGCAGCCGCGATCCGAGAACTGGACCAAGGAATACGAGCGCCGGACAGAAGCGTTCGGCAAGGCCATCGCGGCAACCAAGGTGCCGTATCTGTGGGTTGGCATGCCGGCTATCCGGGTCTCGAAAATGACCTCCGACATGCTGGCCTTCAACGACATCTTCCGCTCGTCCGCCGAAAGCCACGGCGGCGAATTCGTCGACGTCTGGGACGGGTTTGTCGACGAGAACGGCGCCTTCATCACCAGCGGTCCGGACATCAACGGCCAATCGGTGCGCCTGCGCTCCGACGACGGCATCAACATGTCGAAGGCCGGCAAGCGCAAGCTCGCCTTCTATACCGAAAAGCCGCTGATGAAGATCGTTGGGCTGGCCGCGCCGGGAAGCGTGGTGACTGCTTCTGCCCCGGCCGGCGCTCCCGTCGAGGCGCCGGCACCTGCTGCCGCACCGATAGCCGTCGATCGCACCGTGCCGATGCTGCTCAGCGATCCGGCGCTGGACGGCGGCTCGGAACTTCTCGGCGCCGCCCCGCCGGCAAAAGCGGACAAGCATTTGCCGGGCGAAAGGCTTGTCGTCGAGGGCAAGGCGCCCGACGCCTCACCGGGCCGCGCCGACGATTTCTCGTGGCCACCCAAGACACAGCCTGCAACGGCGGCCGGATCCGACACGACGACGGCGATCCGGCAGTAAGCAGAACCTCTTCGGAACGGACTCAGCGCGGCAGCACGCTCGATCCCATCAGCGCCTCGTCGATGGCGCGCGCCGCCTGGCGGCCCTCGCGGATCGCCCAGACGACCAGCGACTGGCCGCGCCGCACGTCGCCCGCCGCATAGAGCTTTTCGACGCTGGTCCTGTAGTCCCGGTCATTGGCCTCGACGTTCTTCGAGCGGCGGCTGTCGGTGACGATCGTCATCTGCCCGTCGAGTTCCGACACCGGCCCGCGAGCGGCTGGCCCGGCAAAGCCGATGGCGATGAACGCGAGATCGGCGCGGATGACGAATTCCGTGCCCGCGATCGGCTTGCGCTTTTCGTCGACCTCGCAGCATTTTACCCCGGTCAGTTGGCCGTCCTCGCCGATGAATTCAAGCGTCGCCACCTGGAATTCGCGCTCGGCGCCTTCGGCCTGCGAGGATGACGTGCGCATCTTGGTCGCCCAGTAGGGCCAGACCGACAGCTTGTCTTCCTTTTCCGGCGGCTGCGGGCGGATGTCGAGCTGGGTTACGCGCACCGCGCCCTGGCGGAAGGCGGTGCCGACGCAGTCGGAGGCAGTGTCGCCGCCGCCGACGACGACAACGTGCTGGCCGCCGGCAACGATCGGGCGCGACGGCCATGCGACCGACTGGATCGGCTCGCCGCCGATACGCTTGTTCTGCTGCACCAGATAGGGCATGGCGTCGTGCACGCCGTCGAGATCGTCGCCCGGGATGTTGGCCGGACGCGGCGTTTCGGAACCGCCGCAATAGAGCACCGCGTCACATTCGGCGAGCAGTTCGGCGACCGGCTTGTCGACGCCGACATTGACGCCGCAATGGAAGCTGACACCCTCGCCCTGCATCTGCTCGATGCGTCGGTCGATATAATGCTTCTCGATCTTGAAGTCGGGGATGCCGTAGCGCATCAGCCCGCCCGGCCGGCTCTCGCGCTCATAGACGTGAACGTCATGGCCGGCGCGGCCGAGTTGCTGGGCAGCGGCCATTCCTGCCGGCCCCGAGCCGATGATCGCGACGCGCTTGCCGGTCTTCCGTTCCGGCGGATAGGGCCGGATATGGCCGGTTTCATAGGCCTTGTCGGCAATCGCCTGCTCGATCGTCTTGATGGCGACCGGAATGTCCTCGAGATTCAGCGTGCAGGCTTCCTCGCAAGGTGCCGGACAGATGCGGCCGGTGAATTCCGGAAAATTGTTGGTCGAATGCAGGTTGCGGATCGCGTTTTCCCAGTCGCCATTGTAGACAAGGTCGTTCCAGTCCGGGATCTGGTTATGGATCGGGCAGCCGTTCGGTCCATGGCAATACGGAATGCCGCAATCCATGCACCGCGCGGCCTGTTTCTCGACCTCCTTGTCCGACATCGGCAGCGTGAACTCGCGGAAATGCCGGATGCGGTCGGAAGCCGGCTGGTACTTGTGCACCTGCCGGTCGATCTCGAGAAACCCTGTTACCTTGCCCATAGTCCAGTCCCTGCTGTCCGGAAGGCACGCCTGGCGACGCACCCGTTAACCTCATAAGGCAGCCGTGGCAACCTTCAGTCCGAGGTCAGGATTGCTGATGAAGATGGTTGCCGGGGCGCACGGCCTCCCGGCAATTTCCAAATCTATTCCGCCGCCACGTTCATGCGCATACGTTCCATCTCGATCAGCGCGCGGCGGTATTCGACCGGCATGATCTTCCGGAATTTCGGCCGGAAAGTCGCCCAATCGTCGAGGATTTCGCGACCTCGTACCGAGCCCGTGTAGTGGACGTGGTTGGAGATCAGCTGGTAGAGCCGCTCCTCGTCATGGCTGGTCATATCGCCGGATACGTCGACACGGCCCTTATGGTCGAGATCGCCGCCATGGTGAAGCAGCTTTTCCATCAGATCGTCCTCTTCCGGAACGGGCTCCAGCTCGACCATCGCCATGTTGCAGCGCTCGGCGAAATCGCCCGCCTCGTCGAGCACATAGGCGACGCCGCCCGACATGCCGGCGGCGAAGTTGCGGCCGGTCTGGCCGATGACGACGACGATCCCGCCGGTCATGTATTCGCAGCCATGGTCGCCGACGCCTTCAACGACGGCGGCGACACCCGAATTGCGCACGGCAAAACGCTCGCCGGCAACGCCGCAGAAATAGGCCTCGCCCTCGGTTGCGCCGTAGAGCACGGTATTGCCGACGATAATGGACTCGGCAGCAACGATTTTCGTGTTCTCCGGCGGACGGATGACAATGCGGCCGCCCGAAAGGCCCTTGCCGACATAGTCATTGGCAGCGCCCACCAGTTCGAACGAGACGCCGCGCGCCAGGAAGGCGCCAAAGGACTGGCCGGCCGTGCCGGTGAGCTTGACCGAGATCGTGTCCTCGCGCAGGCCTTTGTGCTTGAAGCGCTTTGCCACCTCGCCCGACAGCATGGCGCCCGTCGAACGGTCGACGTTGCGGATCGGCAGTTCGATGCTGACCGGCTGCCTGTCTTCGAGCGCCGGCTTTGCCAGTTCGATCAGCTTGCGGTCGAGCACGTCGTCGATCGGATGCTTCTGCCGCTCGGTCCAGTGCACCGCCTCGTGCGGGGCATCGGGCTTGTAGAACATCTTGCTGAAGTCGAGCCCGCGCGCTTTCCAGTGCTGGATCAGCTCGCGCTTTTCCAGAAGGTCGGTGTCGCCGATGATCTGGTCGAGATGGGTGCAGCCCATCTCGGCAAGCAGCGCCCGCACCTCTTCCGCCACATAGAAGAAGAAGTTGATGACGTGCTCGGGCGTGCCCTTGAAGCGCTTGCGCAGCACCGGGTCCTGCGTCGCGACGCCGACCGGGCAGGTGTTGAGATGGCACTTGCGCATCATAATGCAGCCGGCCGCGATCAACGGCGCGGTCGAGAAGCCGAACTCGTCGGCGCCGAGCAGTGCGCCGATGATGACGTCACGTCCGGTGCGCAGGCCGCCATCGACCTGCAGCGCGACGCGTGACCTGAGGCCGTTGAGCACCAGCGTCTGGTGCGTCTCGGCAAGGCCCATTTCCCACGGGCTGCCGGCATGCTTGAGCGAGGTCAGCGGCGAAGCGCCGGTGCCGCCGTCGTAGCCTGATATGGTGATGTGGTCGGCACGCGCCTTGGCGACGCCGGCCGCAACTGTGCCGACGCCGACTTCCGAGACCAGCTTGACCGATACGTCGGCCGCCGGATTGACGTTCTTCAGATCGTAGATGAGCTGCGCCAGATCCTCGATCGAATAGATGTCATGATGCGGCGGCGGCGAGATCAGACCGACGCCCGGCGTCGAATGCCTGACCTTGGCTATGGTCGCATCGACCTTGTGGCCCGGCAGCTGGCCGCCCTCGCCGGGCTTCGCCCCTTGCGCGACCTTGATCTGCATCATGTCGGAATTGACCAGATATTCCGCAGTCACGCCGAACCGGCCGGAGGCGACCTGCTTGATCGCCGAGCGTTCGGGGTTCTTGCCGCCGCCCGGCAGTGGCAGATAGCGATCGGCCTCTTCGCCGCCCTCGCCGGTGTTCGACTTGCCGCCGATCGCGTTCATGGCGCGCGCCAGCGTCGTGTGCGCTTCCCTTGAGATCGAGCCGAAGGACATCGCCCCGGTCGAGAAGCGCTTGACGATATCGGCGGCCGGCATCACCTCGTCGAGCTTGACCTTCTTGCGCCCGGTCTCTTGCGCCAGCCTGATCTTGAACAGGCCGCGAATGGTCTGCGCCTGTGCGGTCTCGCTGTCGATCTGGGCGGAATAGTCCTTGAACGTCTCCCACGAGCCCTGGCGCACGGCGTGCTGCAAGGTCGCCACTGCGTCGGGCGACCAGATATGGGCCTCGCCGCGCATGCGGAACATGTATTCGCCGCCGACCTCGAGGCTGTTGCGCAGCACCGGGTCGTTGCCGAAGCCGTCGGTGTGGCGGCTGACCGTTTCGGCGGCGATCTCGTCCAGCCCGACACCTTCGATCAGCGTCGCCGTGCCGGTGAAGTACTTCTGCACGAAGTCCGACTTCAGCCCGATGGCATCAAAGATCTGCGCACCGCAATAGGACTGGTAGGTGGAGATGCCCATCTTGGACATCACCTTCAGGATGCCCTTGCCGATCGACTTGATGTAGCGAGAGACGACCTCGTAGGCATCGACCTCCGCCGGCAATTCGCCACGCTTGTGCATGTCGAGCAGCGTGTCGAAAGCGAGATAGGGATTGATCGCCTCGGCGCCGTAGCCGGCGAGACAGCAGAAATGATGCACCTCGCGCGGCTCGCCGGATTCCACGACGAGCCCAACCGAGGTGCGCAATCCCTTGCGGATCAAATGATGGTGCACGGCCGCAGTCGCCAGCAGTGCCGGAATGGCGATGCGGTCCGGGCCGAGCTGACGGTCCGACAGGATGATGATGTTGTAGCCGCCGGCGACCGCCGCCTCGGCGCGCTCGCACAGCCGGTCGATGGCGCCCTGCATGCCGGCCGCGCCTTCATTCGAACCGTAAGTGATGTCGATAGTCTTGGTGTCGAAACGGTCTTCGGTGTGGCCGACGGAGCGCAGCTTCTCCAGATCGCCATTGGTCAGGATCGGTTGGCGCACTTCGAGCCGCTTGCGGCGCGAATTGCCGACAAGATCGAAGATATTGGGCCGCGGCCCGATGAAGGACACCAGGCTCATCACCAGTTCCTCGCGGATCGGGTCGATCGGCGGGTTGGTGACCTGTGCGAAATTCTGCTTGAAATAGGTGTAGAGCAGCTTCGATCTGTCCGACATTGCCGAAATCGGCGTGTCGGTACCCATCGAGCCGACCGCTTCCTGGCCGGTGGTCGCCATCGGCGACATCAACAGCTTGGTGTCTTCCTGGGTGTAACCAAACGCCTGCTGGCGGTCGAGCAGTGAGACATCCCTGCGCAGGGCGCGCGGCTCGACCGGGTTCAGATCCTCGAGGATGAGCTGGGTGTTGGCGAGCCAGCTCTTGTAGGGGTGCCTGGTCGCGATCTCCGACTTGATCTCCTCGTCGGAAACGATGCGGCCCTTGTCCAGGTCGATCAGCAGCATGCGGCCGGGCTGCAGCCGCCACTTCTTGACGATCCTTTCCTCCGGCACCGGCAGCACGCCGGCTTCCGAAGCCATGATGACGCGGTCGTCATCGGTGACGATGTAGCGCGCCGGCCGCAGCCCATTGCGGTCGAGCGTGGCGCCGATCTGGCGGCCGTCGGTGAAGGCAACCGCCGCCGGCCCGTCCCACGGCTCCATCAGCGCTGCGTGATACTCGTAGAAGGCCTTGCGGTCCTGCCCCATCAGCTTGTTGCCGGCCCAGGCTTCCGGGATCAGCATCATCATGGCGTGGGCGAGCGAATAGCCGCCCTGCGTCAGGAATTCGAGCGCATTGTCGAAGCAGGCGGTGTCCGACTGCCCCTCATAGGAGATCGGCCACAGCTTCGAGATGTCGTTGCCGAACAGTTCGGAATCGACCGAGGCCTGCCGTGCCGCCATCCAGTTGACGTTGCCGCGCAGCGTGTTGATCTCGCCATTATGGGCGACCATGCGGTAGGGATGCGCCAGCTTCCACGACGGGAACGTATTGGTCGAGAAGCGCTGGTGGACCAGGATCAGCGCCGTCTCGAAACGCGGGTCGGTGAGGTCCTTGTAGTAAGCGCCGACCTGATAGGCCAGGAACATGCCCTTGTAGACGATGGTCCGCGACGACATCGAGACGACATAGAAGCCGTTGTCGACGCCTTTGGTCTCTTCGTGGATACGGCCGGAAATGACCTTGCGCAGGATGTAGAGCCGCCGCTCGTAATCGTCGTCATTCTCGATCTCGGCGCCGCGGCCCAGGAACACCTGCCGGTGCACTGGCTCGGAAGCGGCGATGTCAGGCGCCTTTGAGAGCGACGAATTATCGACCGGCACGTCGCGAAAGCCGAGCAGCGGCTGGCCCTCGAGTTGCGCCACCTCGGCGATGATGCCTTCGATATGCGCCTGCAGCTCCGGGTCGCGCGGCATGAACACGTGGCCGACGGCATAGTGGCCAGGCTTCGGCAGTTCGACCCCTTGCTTGGCCATCTCCTCGCGGAAGAAGCGGTCCGGCAGTTGCACCAGCACGCCGGCGCCGTCGCCCATCAGCGGATCGGCGCCGACGGCGCCGCGATGCGTCAGGTTTTCGAGAACGGCAAGGCCGTCCTCGACGATCTGGTGCGACTTTACGCCCTTCATGTTGACGATGAAGCCGACGCCGCAGGCATCATGCTCGTTGCGCGGATCGTAGAGGCCGTGCGCGGCATAGCCGGTGCTGGTTCGCCCAATATTGGTCAGGGACGGATTTTTGACGGCTGCCGCTTTCGTCTGCGCGGCCTTCGTCGCAGATGGCGTCATATCCGTCATCGTCCTGTCCTCCGTTCCGTCCCCTTCGGGCGCTGGTTTCCGTCGGGAAGCGCGTGGCTCCCCTTTCACTCTTGCGGCACGTCTTGCGAAATTCTTGCCGACCGTGCGGCTTTCCGCATCGTTCGCATATGGTATTCGTACAGGCTGGAGCCAGGCTGTCTAGCTGTCGCTCGCGGCAATGCCGCAGAGGCGCAATCATATGCCAATGCGGCCAGTTTTGTGCGACAAAATAAGACAGCACTACTGTCCTAAATTTTTATGACAGAAATTTTGGGTGCACACAAGACCGATTCACAAAATTCTTGAACCTTACGCGACAGAAAATTGCGCGGAACGCCGTGCCAGCGTAACCTTCACTCGCGGCATGTACGCTCATGCCTTTCGCTGGCTTTAGCGGATTTTCGGTATCTGCCCCTTGCGGCCGGCATGCGAAAGCGGCCAAGCTCGCACCGATTTCCCCAGCATAGGCAGACGCATGATTTTCGCTTCCGACAATTGGGCAGGCGCCCATCCCCGTATCGCTGCCGGCCTGTCGGCCCATGCCGACGGCTTCTCCACCGCCTATGGCGACGGCGCCCTCGACAAGGCCGTTTACCAGCGCTTCAATGAAATCTTCGAATGCGAGGTCGCGGTGTTTTTCGTGGCCACCGGCACCGCCGCCAATTCGCTGTCGCTGACCACCTATAACAAGCCAGGCGGCATTTCCTTCTGCCATCGCGAATCGCACGTCATCGAGGATGAATGCGGTGCACCGGAATATTTTACCGGCGGTTCGCGGCTTTATACAGTCGAAGGCGCACTCGGCAAGATCGATGCCGGCAATCTGGAACGGGCGGTGGACCGTTTCGCACCCGAAAACGTCCATTCCGGGCGGCCGGTTGCCGTTTCGATCACTCAGTCGACCGAGGTCGGCACGGTCTACTCGCTGAACGAAATCGCCAGGATTTCGGCGATCGCAAAGCAGCGTGGACTGCCGCTGCACATGGACGGGGCTCGCTTTGCCAATGCGCTCGTCGCGCTGGAAACGACGCCGGCCGAAATGACCTGGAAGCACGGCGTCGACATCCTCTCCTTCGGCGGCACCAAGAATGGCTGCTGGTGCGCCGAGGCGGTCGTGCTGTTCGACCTCGAGCGAGCCGAGGAATTGGCCTTTTTGCGCAAGCGCGCGGCCCAGCTGTTCTCGAAATCGCGCTTCATCGCCGCGCAATTCGATGCTTATTTCAGGGGTGGGCTATGGCTCGACACGGCACGGCACGCTAATGCGATGGCGGCACGGCTTGCCGCGGCGATCGAAGATTCCCCTTCGGCCCGGCTGGCCTGGCTGCCGCAGGCGAACGAGGTCTTCGCGGTCATGAAAAAGGCCGAGGCCGAAAGCATGCAGGCGGCAGGCGCGGCCTTCCATGACTGGCACAGGCCGCTCGGCTATGACGGCCACATCGGCGAGGACGAAGCGCTCTATCGCTTCGTCACCAGCTTCGCGACCACGCCCGACGAGGTCGACCGTTTCGGCTACCTGCTCGCCGGATAGCAAGCCTTACTCGCCAGCAAAAAAAGCGGCGCATTGCTGCACCGCCCTTTCTTCCCGGGGAGTTGGCATCCCGGGAGAATTAGCTGCCTGGCTTAGGCGGCAGTCTTGGCCTCGATCTGCTTGGCCTTGGCCGGAGCCGAGGTGATCGCGATCTTGCGCGGCTTCAACTCTTCGGGGATGTTGCGCTTGAGGTCGACGAAGAGCAGGCCGTTCTTCAGCGCAGCGCCGACAACCTCGACGTGATCGGCAAGCTGGAAGCGGCGCTCGAAGGCTCGGCTGGCGATACCGCGATAGAGCAGTTCGGAGCCTTCGCCATTGCCTTCCTCCTTGCGCTCACCCTTGACGGTCAGCACATTGCGGTGAGCTTCGATCGAAATCTCATCTTCCGAGAAGCCGGCCACAGCCATCGAGATGCGATAGGCATCCTCACCCGTGCGCTCGATGTT
This sequence comes from Mesorhizobium sp. M0166, assembly GCF_040322255.1. Classification (NCBI taxonomy): domain Bacteria; kingdom Pseudomonadati; phylum Pseudomonadota; class Alphaproteobacteria; order Hyphomicrobiales; family Phyllobacteriaceae; genus Mesorhizobium; species Mesorhizobium sp. M0166. The sequence continues at coordinate 37,887 of NZ_JAMYTD010000010.1, forward strand.
GTAAGGCGGGTAAGTCTGGCCTTCCGGCTGCGCAAGCGAATCGAGCATGGTGAACAGCCGGTCGAAACCGACGGTCGAACGGTAGAGCGGGGAAAAATCAACGTGACGCATGGTGTGTTCTCCTGTTGAGCAACAAGGTTGCGTATGGCCGGTGCGAAACCCGTAACGGCGTTCCGGATGGGCCAGCGGCCCCGACATTGGCGGCCGCATGACAAATTTGGGAAGCGGACGACGGCATTTCAAGATTTTCCCGCGTCCGAACGGGACCGGCCCCGGCCCACGTCCCGATGCCGATGAACGGCAGATGAACCGTGGCTTCGGCGAGCGTTCAGCCAGGCGGCATTAAAACTGTTCTCGAGATCACGAACAGGTCGCCGGAAAAGGCGACACGACGAGGCCGAACCGGGTGTAACGTCCCTTCCTCCCGGGTCGACAGAGGCCGGAAGCACGCCCAAGGCTGCTTCCGGCCTTGCTTGTTTACTACCTCGGTCGACCTCCCCCGCGTCCCGAATTGCTTTGCTTTTGGCGCATGGGCGTTTATGCCTGACTTGCGCCCGTCGGCACCGACACCAACCAAACACCGCATGACCGATCTTATCCACCAGCTCCCCCTCTTCCACGAAACTCCGGGCAATCCGCTGCCGGAAAACGCAGCCGGCGGCTTCTTCACCACGCGCGACGGCAAGAAAATCCGCTATGGGCTGTTTGCCGCGGTTTCCCGCCCGCTGAAGGGCACCGTCGTCGTCCTGACCGGCCGCAACGAGTGCATCGAGAAGTACTTCGAGACCATTCGCAACCTTGCCGACCGGGGTTTTGGCGTGGCAACGCTCGACTGGCGAGGCCAGGGCGCTTCCGACCGGCTGATCGGCGACCGACAGCGCGGCTTCGTCCGGAGCTTCTTCGACTACACCGGCGATCTGGAGCAGTTCTTCGAGGAGATCGTGCTGCCCGATTGCCGAGGCCCCTACTACATACTGGCCCACTCGGCCGGTGCGGTGATTGCGCTGCTCGCCGCGCCCGCAATGGCGAACCGCGTGCGCCGCATGGTGCTGATCGCACCGTTCTTCACCGTGCCCGACCTGCCGGTTTCGGTAAAAAACGTCCGCCGCATCTGTTCACTGTTCTGCCTTCTCGGCCTTGGCCGGCTCTATGCCGCATGGGGGCCGCGGCCGAAGGAATCGGTGCCCTTCGCCATGAACAAGCTGACCAGCGACCCGGCGCGCTATCGGCGCAACACGCTGATCTACGAAACCTATCCGCAGCTGGCGCTCGGCGGACCGACGATCCGCTGGCTGAAGGCGGCCACGGAGGCGTCCTTGATCGTCAGCGACCCGGATTTCATGGCCAAGATCCAGGTGCCCTTGCTGATGATCGCCGCCGGCGCCGACCAGGTCGTCTCGACCAGGGCAGTCGAAGCCTATGCGAGACGTCTGCGTGTCGGCTCGCTAGTGATGATCGACGGCGCCCGCCATGAGATCCTGCAGGAAGCCGACCTCTATCGCGAGCAACTGCTTGCGGCATTCGACGCCTTCATCCCCGGAACCGGCGACGCTGTTTGACCGCTTCGCCGGCGTCCGGCAACAAAGCCTGCGCGGGTCGCTTGCCCGGCACAGCTCGCCCCCTTATTCCCGTTCAGGCATCGCGCGCTAGGTTGGAGGTCATTCGGCAGAGACCGGGAGAAAAACGACCATGAACGCATCGAACACGCTGTCACGTCAGGGGCATCGGCTGCTGCAGATTGGCGTCGCGCTGCTGCTGTTTTCGTCATTCGAAGGGTTTGCAATACCGTACCTCGCCGCACCGCGGCTCGGACTGTCCGCGCACACGCTCAGCGCCCTGGAGGGCGTTCTCTTGCTGGCGCTAGGCCTCACATGGTCTAGGCTCAATCTCGGCGCCGCGATGTCGCGGATTGCGTTCTGGCTCCTGATCTATTCGGCTTTGGCGATCCTGGCCGCCTACGTGATCGCCAGCGCCTGGGGAGCCGGCAACGAGACAATGCCGTTGGCGGCCGGAGCCTTCCACGGAAGCGCCTTTGAGGAAAACCTCATCAAAGGCGTCGCGTATTCGTCCGCGCCGACCGGCCTCATCTCTTTCGTGCTCATTTTGTGGGGCCTGCGTCTCTCAGACGCTTGGCCTGCCGACAGCTAATTTAGAACCGTACCACGGTTTCCGTCGGATTTGCGCAAAACAGACGCTTGGGTGCACCGGATGCTCAGCCGCGCAGCGCCGCCATCGCTGCTGCGTGCAGCTCCGGTGTCGCCGCCGCCAGGATGTCGCCGCCCTTTTCCGCCGGTCCGCCCTCGAAAGTGGTGACGACGCCGCCTGCCTTCTCGATGATCGGGATCAGCGCGACGATGTCGTAGGGTTTCAATCCGGGATCGGCAACGATATCGACGCTGCCCGCCGCCACCATGGCGAAGGCATAGCAGTCGGTGCCGTAGCGGGCGAGTTGGACCTGTTGCTCGAACAGGTCGTAGCGCAGGCGCGCGTCTCCCTTGAACAGCGCCGGCGTGGTGGTGAACAGCGTCGCGTCGGCGAGATTTGTGGTCTTGCGCGTCGTGAGTTTTCGCGGGCCACCAGGACCTTCATAATGCGAGCCGGAAGCGTTGGCGTAGAACAGCTCGCCGGTGAAGGGCTGCGACATCATGCCGGCGACGGCATCGCCGTCGACCGTCAGCCCGACCAGCGTGCCCCATACCGGCAGGCCGGAAATGAAGGCGCGCGTGCCGTCGATCGGATCGATCACCCAGACATGCCGGCTGGAGATGTTTTCGCTGCCATGCTCCTCGCCGAGGATGCCGTGATCGGGGTATTGCGCGCTGATCACCGCCCGGATGGCGCGCTCGGCCTCGCGGTCGGCCTCGGTGACCGGGTCGAAGCTGCCGCGCTCCTTGTTGGTGACCGCGCCCTGATTGCGGAAGCGCGGCAAGGTCTCGGCCGCGGCGGCATGCGCAATGCGCCGCATGAACTCGATGCTGATGTCCAACTGATTCTCCCGCTCCAGCATGTTTGAGATACCCGTTTGCCTACGGATTTATGCCGAAACAAGGGCGTTCGTGCCGAAACAACGGCGTTTGGAGCCTTTCGCATGATGCCAACTGTTGCTCGAATGCAACGCAGTCGTCGTGGAAATGCAATTTCCACTTCACAGTGAATTAAAAAAGCCGAAACGCGCCTTGACATTTGTGCAGCGCACAATACGTTTGTTCTCGGACAGGGGTTCCTGTCCATGCCCTCCTTGGGCGTTTCCTCCCTAGACTTCGACCGTGTCGTGCAAACGATGCGGTCTTTTTTTACGCTGCCGCATGAGTGGCGAGTACCGCGATTCCTCCGCTATTCGGCGGCCAGCGGCAGATCCATGAAATTGTGATCGGGCATCGCCATCAGTTCGGCCGAAAACCGCGCCAGATCGCCGGCCAGCGCGTCGAAACCAGCCGACCTCTGGAACGTCCGCTCATTCATGTAGAGCCCGCGATTGACCTCGATCTGCAGCGCATGCAGATGGCGCACGGGGCGGCCATAGTGCTCGGTAATGAAGCCTCCGGCATAGGGCTTGTTGTGGGCGACGCTGTAGCCCATGCCGGTGAGCAGGCCGATCGCCGTCTCGGTCAACGCCGCCGCGGCGGAAATGCCGAACCGATCGCCGACGATGAAATCCGGCCGCAATCCGCTGTCGCCTACCCTTATGCTTGCCGGCATCGAGTGGCAGTCAATCAGGACGGCGTAGCCGAAGCGCGCATGGGTTCTGGTCAAAAGCCGTTTCAGCGTCTCGTGATAGGGCTTGTAGACCGCCTCGATGCGCGCCACGGCTTCGGCCAGCGGCAAGCGGCCGGAATAGATGTCGAGCCCCTCGCCGACCAGCTTGGGCACGGTGCCGAGCCCGCCGGCCACACGCGCCGAGCGGATGTTGCAGAATGACGGTACCGGTTCGGCAAACATGCGCGGGTCGAGTTCCCACGGCTCCCGGTTGACATCGAGATAGGCGCGCGGGAAGTTTGCCGCCAGCATCGGCGCGCCGAGCGCGACGGCACCGCCGAACAATTCCTCGACATAGCAGTCCTCGGAGCGGCGGATGGCGTTGCGGTCCAGCTTGGCCATCGCCATGAACCGGTCCGGATAGTAGCGGCCGCTATGCGGCGAGTTGAAGAGGAAGGGAACGCGCTGTTCGGCGCCCGATCGGATTTCGAAGGGTGGAACGACCGAAAAATCCTCGGCTGCCGTTTTCAATTTGAACGAACCCGGAAATACCAATGCATCATGATAGGAAAGTGCCACCTCGCCGCCCGCATGTCCAGCCGCCGAAGTGCCAGCCAAATCAGGATTGTGCGGCCAACGTTCACTTGATGTTTACCGTCACCTCCTCATATACAGCATGGTTAACGGGCTTGCCGCACGGCATTGTCGGTTGGGTGATTCGGACGGGACAAGATGGCACGCATTCTGCTGGCGGAAGACGACGACGACATGCGCCGGTTCCTCGTCAAGGCGCTGGAACGCGCCGGTTATCAGGTCAGCGATTTCGACAATGGCGCCAGTGCCTATGAGCGGCTGCGCGAGGAACCTTTTTCGCTGCTTTTGACCGACATCGTCATGCCCGAGATGGATGGCATCGAGCTTGCCCGCCGCGCCACCGAAATCGATCCCGACCTCAAGGTGATGTTCATCACCGGCTTCGCCGCCGTCGCGCTGAACCCTGATTCCAAAGCGCCGAAAGACGCCAAGGTACTATCGAAGCCGTTCCATTTGCGCGACCTCGTCAACGAGGTCGAAAAGATGCTGCAGGCCGCCTGACGCTCTTTTGTCGCGTCTTGATCGACTAGAGCAATTCCAGGAAAAGTGTGAGGCGGTTTTCCGTCCGGAATTGCGTCAAAACAAAGAGACAAGCCAGCCATTCTTTCCCTTTTCCCGCTATTGACGTGCCGAACCAAAAATGGTGTATGCGCGGCTTCGGATGGGCGTGTAGCTCAGCGGGAGAGCACTGCATTGACATTGCAGGGGTCACAGGTTCAATCCCTGTCACGCCCACCATCCAGATAATCCTCAATTGGCCGTCGGTATTTTTTCGTCGACTGACGTTCCCGGCCAATACCAGCCTCAGGCCGCGCCGAGGCGCAGATCGCCGGTCTCGACGTGCTCCAGAAACCAGGCATAGGTCTGTTCCAAGCCGCTGCGCAGCGAGTAGCGCGGGCGCCAGCCGGTGGCGAACAGGCGCGATACGTCCATCAGCTTGCGCGGCGTGCCGTCCGGCTTCGTCGCATCGAATGTGATCGTCGCATCGGCGCCGGCGACCGACACGATGGTGCGGGCAAGGTCGGCAATCGTGATGTCTTCCCCAGAGCCGACATTGATGTGGCTGTCGCCCGAATAATTCTTCAGCAGCCAGACCAGCGCGTCGGCGGCGTCGTCGACATGCAGGAATTCGCGCATCGGCGTGCCCGATCCCCACACCTCCAGGCTCTTGCGGCCGGCGCGCCTGGCCTCGTGCGCCTTGCGCATCAGGGCGGGCACGACATGGCTTGAATTGAGGTCGAAATTGTCGCCCGGACCGTAGAGATTGGTCGGCATCGCCGAGATGTAGTCGACGCCGTACTGGCGCCGATAGGCTTGGCACAGTTTCAGTCCGGCGATCTTGGCGATCGCATACCATTCGTTGGTGGGTTCGAGCGGCCCGGTCAGCAAGGCGTCTTCGGAGATCGGCTGCGCCGCGAATTTGGGATAGATGCAGGATGAACCGAGAAACAGCAGCTTCTGCACCTCGTTGCGGAAGGCGCTGTCGATGACATTGTTCTGCATGACGAGGTTGTCCTGCAGAAAATCGACGGGAAGCCTGTTGTTGGCCAGGATACCGCCGACCTTGGCCGCCGCCATCACCACTGCATCCGGCTTGCGGTCGGCCATCCAGCGCCGCACGCCGGCTTGGTCGAGAAGATCGAGCTCGGCGCGCGAGGCGGTCAGGACCTCGCAATCCTCGTCGGCCAATCTGCGCAGGATTGCCGAGCCGACCATGCCGCGATGTCCGGCCACGAAAACGCGCTTGCCCTGAAGGTCGAAGGTCATCAGCTTACCCCAATGCGGAACGGCAGCTTTGCCGGTTGGCCGGCTGAGCGCCGGATCGGCTTCTCTGTTGGACGCATACCGCATACAGATTTGCCCAGACAAGGCAAATCGCAAAGCTACCGAACCTGGGCTTGGATCGGACGCTGCAGCGTTTGCGATCAGACGCCCGCTACCGCGCAGAGGCTTGTCATTCTGGCAATGGCAAGCTCCGGCTCGGCCAGCAATCCTGCCTGATCGGCAAGGCGAAAGACATCGGCATAGTGACGGATGCCGCGCGCCGATTGCATGCCGCCGATCATCGAAAAATGCTCCTGATGGCCGTTCAGCCATGCCATGAAGACGATGCCGGCCTTGTAGTATTCGGTCGGCGCCTCGAAGATCTTGCGCGACAGCGGCACTGTCGGGGCCATCAGCGCGTCATAGCCGGCGCGGTCGCCGTCGGCCAGCTTTGCCAGTGCCGCATTGGCGACCGGCGCGATGGCATCGAAAATGCCGAGCAGCGCGTGCGAATGTCTGTCGCCGTCGCCGGCGATCAGCTCGGGGTAATTGAAGTCGTCGCCGGTGAACATCACCACGCCCTCGGGCAGCCGGTCCCTGAGGGCAATCTCCTTGCCGGCATCGAGCAGCGATATCTTTATGCCCTCGACCTTGCCGGCATGGCGTTCGATGATCGCGATCACCGTCTCCAGCGCGGTTTCGAAATCGCTGCTGCCCCAGTAGCCTTTCAGCGCCGGGTCGAACATGTCGCCCAGCCAGTGCAGGATGACCTTGCCGGAGGCCTGGGACAGGATGCGGTCGTAGACGCCAATATAGTCGTCGGGGCCTTTGGCGACCGCCGCCAGCGCGCGGCTGGCCATCATGATCGCCTTGCCGCCAAGCCCTTCGATGAAGCCGAGCTGTTCTTCATAGGCCGCGATGACATCGTCGAGCGTACTGGCGGCACCCGGCGCCAGATGGTCGGTGCCGGCGCCTGACGCGAGATCGGCCCCCTCGACGCTGCGCGCCTCGATAATGGAGCGGCGGATCAATTCCCTGGCATTTGCCCAATCGAAACCCATGCCGCGCTGAGAGGTGTCCATCGCTTCGGCGACACGGAAGCCAAGCCGCCAAAGGTGATGGCGAAACGCCATCGTCTTGTCCCAATCGATCGCGGGCCTCGACCACGGATCGGTCATGGCGAGGGGATCGGCAACGACATGGGCGGCGGCGTAGGCGATGCGCGAGAAGCGAGCGCCGGCCACAGGCTGCACCGGCTGGCCGACAAGCCGGTAGCGGACACGGCCGCCGCCTTCCCCGGGCAAGGTGATGTCCATGGCTCTCTCCCTTCCCAGCGCCTAATAAATGGAACGTTCCAATAAATCAAGATATTTTGCCCCCTGCCCCGCGCAGCTCAAATTGCTGCATCGCAGCAGGTGAAAGCCATACTTGCTGGAGGATTGCGCCCACTGAGCCGCATTGTTTCCGGGTTCGCAAAAACGCGATTGACTCAAATGCGTCGCAGGGTTTAGATCGTTCCAATAAATCGCATAAGAAACCACCGGGAGGACAGATCTGGATGGCCAGCCGGGCCAAGGCAACGATACTCGACATCGCCCGTGAGGCGGGCGTGTCCAAATCGACGGTATCGCTGGTGCTGCAAGGCAGCGGGCTGATCCGGCCTGAAACCGCGCTGAAGGTGCGCAAGGCGATCGAGGACGTCGGCTATGTCTACAACCGCGGCGCCGCCAATCTGCGCAAGGCCCATTCCAATGTCATCGGCATGGTCATCAACGATCTCACCAATCCGTTTTTCGCCGAACTGGCGGTCGGCATGGAGCGCGTCTTCCAGTCGGCCGGCGTCGTGCCTTTCATCGCCAATACGGCTGAAAACCCGGTGCGCCAGGAAGAGGTTTTGAAATCGCTGATGGAGCAGGGTGTCGCCGGGCTCGTCGTGTCGCCGGCGCGTGGCACCACGCCCGGCGCGTTCCGCCGCCTTGAGACCGCAGGCGTTCCGGTCGTCTTCGTCATGCGCCGGCTTCCCGAAAGCCGTATCCCGGTGATCACGCCCGACAATCATCGCGGCGCCTATCTCGCCACCGCCCATCTGATCGGCAAGGGCCATCGCCGGCTGGCCTTCTTCGGCGGCTCGTCCGACCTTGTCGTCTATCACGAGCGCCTGGGCGGCTTTCGCGAGGCCTGTGAAGCGCTCGGCATCGCACCGGCCGACAGGCTGGTCTTCGAGGGCGAAACCAGCCGCAAGGGCGGCATTGCCTGCCTGGAAACCGCGCTCGCCATGGCCGCGCCGCCGACTGCAGCACTTTGCTTCAACGACGCGGTCGCCTTCGGCGTCTTGCTGGCGCTGCGCAAGCGCGGCCTGGAACCCGGTTTGGATTTTGCCGTCGTCGGCTTCGACGACGTCGCCGAGGCCGAGCACTATATGCCGGCACTGACCAGCGTCGCGGTGAACACCGCCGGCCTCGGCGAGCGCGCCGCCCATGTCGTGCTGAAGATGATCCAGTCGCGCACCACGCGCGCCGAGGATCATATCGGCGCCGTCAACCTCGTGGTCAGGGAAAGCTGCGGCCCCGATCGCAAGGAGCATGGCTGTGCAGGAATGGGAGACGCGGCATGACCGTCAGTTGGGGGCTGATCGGCGCCAGCACGATCGCAAGACAGTTCATGATCGGCGCCATCCGCGCGCAGCCGGACGGCGAGATCGCTGCGGTGATGAGCTCCAGCCCGGAGCGGGCCACCGCCTATGCCAGTGAAAACCGCATTCCGGCGGCGGTCTCGACGCTCGACGCCCTGCTCAAATCAGATATCGACGCCGTCTACATCTCGACCACCAACGAATTGCATCTCGAACAGGCACTCGCCGCCATCGAGGCGGGAAAGCATGTGCTGTGCGAAAAACCACTGGCGCTGACCAGCACCGACGCCCGCAAGATGGTCGCGGCGGCCAGGGCCGCCGGCGTCGTGCTCGGCACCAATCACCATCTGCGCAATGCCGGCTCGCATCGGGCGATGCGCGAAGCGATCGCTGCCGGCCGCATCGGCAGGCCGATCGCCGCGCGCGTCTTCCACTCCGTCTATCTGCCGGAAAACCTGCAGGGCTGGCGCATCACCAGGCCGGACGCCGGCGGCGGCGTGGTGCTCGACATCACCGTGCACGATGCCGATACGCTGCGCTTCGTGCTCGGCGACGATCCGGTAGAGATCTCGGCCTTCACGCAATCGGCCGGCATGGCCGCCGGCGGACTGGAAGACGGCGCCATGTGCCTCTGGCGCTTCAGATCGGGCGTCATCGCCCAGTCGCATGAGGGCTTCACGACAAAATTCGCCGGCACCGGCTTCGAGGTGCATGGCAGCGAAGGCTCGCTGATCGCCAGGGACGTGATGACGCAGAAGCCGGTCGGCTCGGTGTTGCTGCGCACGGCACAGGGCGAGGAGGAATTGAGCTTCGACCGCGAAGACCTCTATGCCCGTTCGCTGCGCGAATTCCACGCGGCGATCCGTGGCGAGGGCCAGCCTTCCGCCACCGGCGAGGACGGCGTCTGGTCACTGACCGCAGCCGAGGCGGCATTGCAATCGGCCAGGTCCGGCAACGCCGTTACCATCGACCCGAAGCTCGGGAGCGCCGCGTGAGCAAGCTCGTTTCAGCGGCTGAGGCTGCCGGCCTGATCAGGGATGGCATGGTCGTTTCCGTGTCATCGTCGAGCGGCCTCGGCTGTCCGGACGCGGTGCTGGCCGCCATCGGCGAGCGCTTCGACGCCGAAGGCCATCCCAGGGACATAACGACGCTGCACCCGATCGCCGCTGGTGACATGTACGGCATCAAGGGCATCGATCACTTAGCCAAGCCCGGCCTGTTGAAGCGCACTTTGTGCGGTTCGTATCCCTCCGGCCCGTCATCTTCCGAGCCACCGCAGATCTGGAAGATGATCGGCGACAATTCGGTCGCCGCCTACAACGTGCCGTCCGGCATCCTGTTCGACATGCATCGCGAGGCCGCCGCCAAGCGTCCCGGCGTGCTGACCAAGGTCGGGCTCGATACCTTTGCCGACCCGCGCCACCAGGGCTGCGCGATGAATGCTGCCGCCAGCGAGCCGATCGTTTCGGTGCAGCAGTTCGACGGCGAGGAATGGCTCTATTTCCGCCCGATCGTACCGCAGGTCGCGATCATCCGCGCCACCACGGCGGACGAGCGCGGCAACCTTACCTATGAGCATGAGGGTGCCTATCTCGGCGGCCTCGAACAGGCGCTGGCCGCCCACAACAATGGCGGCATCGTCATCGCGCAGGTCAAGCGCGTCGTCGAGAACGGCACGCTGAAGCCGCACGACGTGCGCGTGCCCGGCGTGCTGGTCGACCATATCGTGGTGGCGCCCGACCAGTTGCAGACGACGCTGACGCCTTACGATCCGGCCATCTCCGGCGAGATCTTCCGGCCGCTGTCGAGCTTCCGCAACGCCGAGATGAACGTCCAGAAGGTCATTGCGCGCCGCGTCGCCATGGAGCTTGCCGACGGCATGACGGTCAATATCGGCTTCGGCATCTCGGCCAATGTGCCGCGCATCCTGCTCGAGGAAGGTCAGCACGGCAAGGTCACCTGGGTCATCGAACAGGGCGCGGTCGGCGGCGTGCCGCTGCTCGACTTCAAGTTCGGCTGCTCGTCGAACGCCGACGCCTTCATGCCCTCGCCGCACCAGTTCATCTATTTCCAGGCTGGCGGCTTCGACGCCTCGCTGCTGTCCTTCCTGCAGATCGACCGCCACGGCTCTGTCAATGTGTCCAGGCTCTCAGCGCGGCCCCACGTCACAGCCGGCGCCGGCGGCTTCGTCGACATCACCGCGCGGGCGAAGAAGATCGTCTTTTCCGGTTTCTTCAATGCCGGCGCCAAGCTGTCGCTTGCTGATGGCGGCATCCGCATCGACCAGGAGGGCAAGGTCAAGAAAGTCGTCGGCGAGGTCGAGCATATCTCCTTCTCGGGCAAGCGTGCCGTCGCGCAGGGACAGGACATCACTTATGTCACCGAGCGCTGCGTGATGAAGCTGACGCCAGCAGGGCTGATGGTGACCGAGCTGGCGCCGGGCATCGACCTCGAGCGCGATGTGCTGGCGCAGGCCGAGATCCCGCTCGCCGTAGCCAACGATCTCAAAGTGACGCCGGATGCGCTCTACCGGGACCGGCCGATCGGCCTGTCGCTCAACGGTGGCGCCTCGCTTGGAGGCGCCCATGGCTGAGCGCCTCGTCACCTTTGACACCGACGGCGCCATCGGCCTTGTCACGCTGCGCCGGCCGGAGAAATTCAACGCCCTCGACGTCCCAATGCTGCGGGCGCTGGAAGCAGCACTCGACGAAGCCGAGGCGGCGGACAGCGTCCGCGTCGTGCTGGTCTGTGGCGAAGGCAAGGGCTTTTGCGCCGGCGGCGACGTCGAGGCGTGGGCGGAAATGAGCGCCGCCGATTTCCAGGTGCAATGGGTTCGCTACGGCCACCGCGTCTTTGATCGGCTGGCGCGGCTGCGGCAGCCGACGATCGCCGTTCTTGCCGGCCATGCGCTGGGCGGTGGGCTGGAACTGGCGGCGGCTTGCGACTTTCGCGTGGCGGAAACACAGGTGAAGCTGGGTTTCCCCGAGACCTCGATCGGTGTCGTTCCCGGCTGGTCCGGCACACAGCGCGCCGTGCGCCGCTTCGGTGCGCAGGCGGTGCGGCGGATGGCGCTCGGCGGCGAGGTGTTTCTGGCGGCCGAGGCTCTTGCTCTGGGGATTGTCGACCGGGTGGTCGAGACCGGTAGGGCGTTCGCCGAAGCCAAGGCCTGGGCCGGCAAGATCGCCGAGCGCGGGCCGCTCGCGACCGAAGCCGCCAAGCTGATGATTGCCATCGCCGAGGGCGAAGAGAGTGCTGCCGCGACCGAAGCGCTGGCCAGCGGCTTCATCGCGCTGACAAGCGATCTCAGGGCCGGCATCAAGGCTTTCAAAGCCAAGCAGAAACCGGCGTTCTCAAGATCTTAGGAACCTGAAACTCACATGAACGCGCCTCTCAACATCGCCATGCCCGCCGAGGCAGCCGCAGCGCCGAAAAGCTATCGGCTGCTGATCGCCGGCAAGTTCGTCGATGCCCAGGACGGCCGCACACTGGAGCGCAGCAGCCCCGGCCACGGCTTCACCGTCTCGCGCTATGCACAGGCCGGCGCGGCGGATGTAGAGGCGGCAGTACAGGCCGCGCACAAGGCCTTCGAGACCGGCCCGTGGCCGCGCATGAAGGCAGCCGAACGCGCCACGATCCTGCTCAAGGCGGCTGACCTGATCGAGGCGCGGCTGGACGAGATTGCCCGGCTCGACGCACTGGAATCCGGCAAGCCGATTGCCCAGGCGCGCGGCGAGATCGGCGGCGCCGTCGATATCTGGCGCTATGCCGCCGCACTCGCCCGCACGCTTCACGGCGAAAGCTACGCCAATCTCGGCGACGCCATGCTCGGTGTCGTGCTGCGCGAACCGATCGGCGTCGTCTCGATCATCACGCCATGGAATTTTCCGTTCCTTATCGTCAGCCAGAAACTGCCCTTCGCGCTCGCCGCCGGCTGCACGGCGGTGGTCAAGCCGAGCGAGATGACCTCGGCCTCGACTTTCGTACTCGGCGAGATCCTGATGCAGGCCGGCCTGCCGGACGGCGTCGTCAACATCCTTGCCGGGTTGGGCGCTGATGTCGGCGCACCGATGGTCAGCCATCCGCTGGTCGAGATGGTGTCGTTCACCGGCTCCACCCGCGTCGGCAGGATGACCATGGCGTCTGCCGCCAACTCGCTGAAGAAAGTCTCGATGGAGCTCGGCGGCAAGAACGGCCAGATCGTCTTTCCCGATGCCGACCTTGAGGCGGCCGCCGACGCGGCGGTATTCGGTGGCTTCTTCAATGCCGGCGAGTGCTGCAATGCCGGCAGCCGGCTGATCGTTCATGAGGCGATCGCCGACGAGTTCCTCGGCGCCGTCAAAGCACTCACCGCCAAGGTGATTGTTGGCGACCCGCTCGACGACCGCACCAAGGTCGGCGCGATGATCTCCGCCGACCATGTGGCCAAGGTCACCGGCTACGTGACGGCCGCGGAAAACGACGGCAGCCGGATCTATTGCGGCGGCAAGCAGCTTGCTTCGAGCGGCGGCCAGTATCTTGATCCGACCATCGTTGGCGACGTCACCGAAGACATGGCCATTGCGCGCGAGGAAGTGTTCGGTCCGGTGCTCTCGGTGCTGACTTTTGGATCGATTGAAAGGGCGTTGCACATCGCCAACAACACGCCCTATGGTCTGTCGGCGGGCGTGTGGAGCGCCAGTATTGATACCTGCATGTCGGTGGCGCGGAATGTTCGTTCGGGAACCGTTTGGGTGAACACGTTCATGGAGGGTTACCCCGAACTGCCTTTCGGCGGCTACAAGCAGTCCGGTCTCGGACGCGAACTCGGCAAGCGCGCCGTCGAGGATTATACAGAAGAAAAGACAATCCAGTTTCATCGCGGCCAGCGCACCGGATGGTGGGTCGGCTGAGTTGGGAAGAACCCGGTGGGCATCCGCCGGTCGTGTAAGTTCAACAAGGGAGGAAGTACATGTTGCGCAAACTGCTAATCGGGACGGCTCTCGCATCGGGCGTTGCGTTCGCGGCCCATGCCGAGGACGTCAAGGAAGTCCAGATGCTGCATTGGTGGACGTCGGGCGGCGAAGCTGCCGCGCTGAACGTGCTCAAGCAGGATCTGGCCAAGGAAGGCTTTGCCTGGAAGGACGTGCCGGTGGCCGGCGGCGGCGGCGACGCCGCCATGACCGCGCTGAAGGCGATGGTGGCAGCGGGCAACTACCCGACCGCCTCGCAGATGCTCGGCTACACCGTGCTCGACTATGCCGCCGCCGGCGTCATGGGCGACCTGACCGAGACGGCGAAGAAGGAAGGCTGGGACAAGTCCGTTCCAACGGCCTTGCAGAAATTTGCAGTCTATGACGGCAAGTGGGTCGCGGCCCCTGTCAACGTCCACTCGGTCAACTGGCTGTGGATCAACAAGGCGGTGATGGACAAGATCGGCGGCACCGAGCCCAAGACCTTCGACGACTTCATCGCGCTGCTCGACAAGGCCAAGGCGGCGGGCGTCATCCCGCTGGCGCTGGGCGGCCAGAACTGGCAGGAAGCCACCATGTTCGACTCGGTCGTGCTGTCGACCGGCGGGCCCGAGTTCTACAAGAAGGCCTTCAACGACCTCGACGAGGAGTCGCTGAAGTCCGATACGATGAAGAAGTCGTTCGACAACCTCGCCAAGCTCGTCACCTATGTCGACCCGAACTTCTCGGGCCGGGACTGGAACCTCGCCACCGCCATGGTCATCAAGGGCGATGCGCTGGTGCAGGTGATGGGTGACTGGGCCAAGGGCGAATTCAACGCCGCCAAGAAGGTCCCGGGCACCGACTTCCTGTGCTACCGCTTCCCGGGCACCGACGGCAGCGTCGTCTACAACTCCGACATGTTCGGCATGTTCAACGTTCCGGAGGACCGCAAGGCCGCCCAGATCGCCCTGGCCACCGCCACGCTGTCGAAGAGCTTCCAGTCGGCCTTCAACGTCGTCAAGGGCTCTGTTCCGGCCCGCACCGACGTGCCGGACACCGATTTCGACGCTTGCGGCAAGAAGGGCATGGCCGACCTGAAGGCCGCCAATGAAGGCGGCACGCTGTTCGGTTCGCTGGCGCAGGGCTATGGCGCGCCTCCGGCGGTTGCCAACGCCTACAAGGATGTCGTCTCGAAATTCGTGCACGGCCAGATCAAGACCTCGGACGAGGCCGTGACCCAACTGGTCAGCGCGATCGAAGACGCCAAGTAAGCGCCCGCCCATGTGAATGATCTCCCCGGCGCAAGCCGGGGAGAGTCCTCTGCGGCGAGGTTTTGCGGTGCGCCGACCGGCACGCTTTCGTGCCGCAGAGGCCGCGACAGCAGAATTCCGGACCCGCGATACGGAATGGACAGATGAGCACAGTTGCTGAAACCAGTATCACGCTGACGCCGGAGCACGATGCCCGTCCGGGCGCCACGGTGCGCTCACGCCTTCAGGACGCGCTGCCGAAGCTCGTGCTGGCGCCGAGCTTTGCCGCCACCGTCGTCTTCGTCTACGGCTTCATCCTGTGGACGATCTATCTGTCCTTCACCAACTCCAAGACCTTTCCCTCCTACGCCATTACCGGGCCACGCGCCTATCAGCGGCTATGGCGCTGGACCTTCGAAAGCGATCCGCCGTCCTCCTGGTACACATCGATCACCAATATGGGGATTTTCGGCTTCCTCTACATTTCCATCTGCCTGGCGCTCGGCCTGTTGCTGGCGATCCTGCTCGACCAGAAGATCCGCGGCGAAGGTGTGCTGCGGCCGATCTATCTCTACCCGATGGCACTGTCATTCATCGTCACCGGCGTTGCCTGGAAATGGTTTCTCGACCCCGGCCTCGGCCTCGAGCAGACGCTGCACCAATGGGGCTGGACGAGCTTCCATTTCGACTGGATCAAAAACAAGGATTTCGTCATCTACACGGTGGTCATCGCCGGTGTCTGGCAGGCGTCAGGCTTCATCATGGCGATGTTCCTGGCCGGCCTGCGCGGCATTGACGGCGAGATCCTTAAGGCGGCGCAGATCGACGGCGCCACCACCTTCCAGCTCTACCGCCGCATCGTTATCCCGCTGCTGCGGCCGATCTTCCTGTCGGCCTTGATCGTGCTCGCGCACCTCGCCATCAAGTCCTACGATCTGGTCGTCGCGCTGACCAGCGGCGGGCCGGGCGGTTCGGCCTGGCTGCCGTCCAATTTCATGTATGAGTACACCTTCAAGCGCAACGAAATGGCCGTCGGCTCGGCCAGCGCCGTGATCATGCTGATGACCATCACCGCGATCATCGTTCCCTATCTCTATTCCGAGCTTCGGGAGAAGCCGCGATGAACGCCATAGCCACTCCTGCCCGCCAGAGCACTGGCGGCATCAGCGCCAGGACGGTCAACCGTATCGTCATTTACGGGCTGCTGGCGCTGTTCGCGCTGTTCTACCTGATGCCGCTATTCGTCATGCTGGTGACCTCGTTCAAGACCATGGACGAGATACAGAACGGCAACATGCTGGCGCTGCCGCAGGCGCCGACCTTCGCACCCTGGATAAGGGCGTGGAGCGAGGTTTGCTCGGGTCTCACCTGCGTTGGCATGAAGGGTTATTTCTGGAACTCGATCAAGATGGTGGTTCCGGCCGTCGTCATCTCGACCCTGCTCGGCGCACTCAACGGCTATGTGCTGACGAAGTGGCGCTTCCGCGGGGCGACGCTGGTGTTCGGGCTGATGCTTTTTGCCTGCTTTATCCCGTTCCAGTCCGTCCTCCTGCCCATGGCAACGATCCTCGGCAGCCTCGGCCGGTTCGGCGTCAAGCTGCAGAACGCGACCGGCCTCACCTTCGGCTTCGGCAATCCGACGGTGAACCTGGTATTCGTCCACGTCGTCTACGGCATCGGCTTCACCACCCTGTTCTTCCGCAATTATTACGAGGCGTTTCCGAACGAACTGGTGAAGGCGGCGCAGATCGACGGCGCCAGCTTCTTCCAGATCTTCCGGCGCATCATGCTGCCCAATTCGCTGCCGATCATCGTGGTGACGGTGATCTACCAGTTCACCAACATCTGGAACGATTTCCTCTTCGCCTCCGCCTATGCCGGTTCAGGCGACGTGATGCCGATGACGGTGGCGCTGAACAACGTCGTCAACACCTCGACCGGCGTCGTCGAATACAACGTCAACATGGCGGCGGCGATGATCGCCGCGCTGCCGACGCTCCTCGTCTATGTGCTCGCCGGCCGCTATTTCGTGCGCGGCCTGATGGCCGGCGCCGTCAAAGGATAATCGCATGGCTTTTCTGGAAATTGACGGGCTGAAGAAGCGTTTCGGAGCGGTCGAGATCCTGAAAGGCATCGACCTCGACCTGGAAAAGGGCGGCTTCCTCGTGCTGGTCGGGCCTTCCGGTTGCGGCAAGTCCACGCTGCTCAACACCATTGCCGGCCTGGAGACCATCACCGAAGGCGAAATCCGCGTCGACGGACGCACGATCAACGATCTCCACCCCTCCAAGCGCGACATCGCCATGGTCTTCCAGAGCTACGCGCTCTATCCGAACATGACGGTTGCCGGCAATATCGCCTTCGGCATGGAGATGCGCGGCGTGCCGGCCGGCGAGCGCCAGAAGGCCATCGACAAGGTGGCGAAAGTCCTGCAGATCGGCCATTTGCTTAAGCGCAAGCCAAGCCAGCTTTCCGGCGGCCAGCGCCAGCGCGTCGCCATGGGCCGGGCGCTGGTGCGCGATCCAAAGCTGTTCCTGTTCGACGAGCCTTTGTCCAATCTCGATGCCAAGCTGCGCGTCGACATGCGCATCGAGATCAAGCGCCTGCACGCCACCACCGGCACCACGATCGTCTACGTCACGCACGACCAGATCGAGGCGATGACGCTGGCCACCAAGATCGCGGTGATGCGCGACGGCGAGGTGCAGCAGTTCGGTACGCCGGCCGAAATCTATAACAATCCGGTCAACCTGTTTGTTGCCGACTTCATGGGCTCGCCGGCGATGAACCTGATCCCGGCGACGATCGGCAGCAACGGCAGCGGCTTCTCCGTCGTCATGGAGCGCGAGGCGCGCCAGCCGATCTCGCTGCCGCTGGGCAATGCGCCGGCCGGTCTTTCGGCATTCCAGGGCAAACCGATCATCTTCGGCGTCCGCCCGGAAGCACTGACCGATCCCGAGGGTGCCGAACGCAACGCCTCGAACATCGCCCGCGCCGACTGTCACATCGAGGTCATCGAGCCGGCCGGCTCGGATACGTTCGCGGTCACCAATCTCGGCGGCAAGGCGGTGGTGGCGCGGCTGCGCGCCGATGCCAAAATCCAGCCCGGCACGGTCACGCCGCTCGCCTTCAACCTGACCAAGGCGGTGTTCTTCGATCCGGCGACCGAGAAACGCATCGTCTGACCGCCATGACAAATCCCGACATCGTCATCATCGGCTCCGGCATAGGCGGCGCCACGATCGCCTCCGGCCTTGCCGGCAGCGGCGCCTCGATCCTGATGCTGGAGCGCGGCGAACCACTGCCGGCGACGCCGCACACACGCGACACCCGCGCCATCTTCGTCGACGGCCATTATCGGCCTAAGGAGATGTGGCTCGAGGCCGGCGGAGCGCCTTTCAATCCCGGCAATTACTATTATGTCGGCGGCAATTCGAAATTCTACGGCGCGGTGCTGATCCGCTACCGCAGGCAAGACTTTTCAGAGATGGAGCACTATGGCGGCATCTCGCCGGCCTGGCCGTTTTCCTATGAGGAATTCGAACCTTGGTATTCCCGGGCCGAGCAGCTGTTCCGCGTGCGCGGTGCGCTCGGCGAAGACCCGACCGAGCCGTTCCACTCGATGCCCTACCCTTTCGGGCCGGTACCCGACGAGCCGCCGATCGCGCGCGCCCGCGCCGAGCTCAGGAGCCTGGGTCTGCACCCGGCATCGCTGCCGCTCGGCGTCGACATCGAAGCCTGGCTGAAAGACGGCAGCACGCCGTGGGATGCGTTTCCCAACACCGGTGCCGGCAAGGTCGACGCCCAAACGGGGCCGCTGGCGTCGGCCCTTGCCGACCAGAACATCAAGCTCGAGACCGGCGCCCATGTCGAACATCTCGAGGCATCGCCGGATGCGAGGACAATCGCCGCCGTCCATTATCGACAGAACGGTACGCTGAAGAAAGTCGCGCCGAAGCTGGTCATCCTATCGGCCGGCGCCGTCAATTCCGCCGCCATCCTGCTGCGCTCGCCCACCCCTGAGGGCAAAGGCGGCGGCAAAGGCCTGGCCAACCGCTCCGACCAGGTCGGCCGCAACTTCATGAACCACAATTCGAGCGCCATGCTGGCGATCGATCCACGCCGCCGGAACAAATCCGTCTACCAGAAGACGCTGATGCTGAACGATTATTATCTGTCCGACGGCAAGGGCGGCAAGCCGCTCGGCAATGTCCAGCTCCTCGGCAAGATCGACGGCAACATCCTCAAGGCCAACGTCAGGCGCGCGCCCAAATTCGCGCTCGATTTCATGGCCGGCCACGCCGTCGACTGGTATCTGATGTGCGAGGACCTGCCTGATCCCGAGAGCCGCATCATGGTCGACGGCAAGGACATCGTCATGCAGTGGCGGCGCTCCAACATGCAGTCGCTCGACGGGCTGACCAAGGTAATGCGCGAGAATTTCCGCGCCTGCGGCTATCCGATCGTGCTGTCGCGACCGTTTGACAAGCGCACGCCCTCGCATCAGTGCGGCACGGTGAAGATGGGCAACGATCCAGCGACCTCGCCGCTGGATCCGTTCTGCCGCTCCTTCGACCACAGCAATTTGTTCGTCGTCGACGCCGGCTTCCTGCCGAATTCGGCCGCCGTCAATCCGGCGCTATCGATCGCAGCACAGGCGCTGCGCGTCGCCGATCATATCCGCAAGACGGAGCTTGCAGCATGAGCCGCCCGGCAGCGATCGTCACCGGCGGCGCGCGCGGCATCGGCCTTGCCTGCGCCGAAGCGCTCGCAGATTCCGGCTTCGACATCCTCGTCGCCGACCTTGCCGACGAAGCCGCCGACGGGCTCGCCGCGGACATTACAGCGCGCGGCGCGGCATTCGCATACCATCGCTGCGACATCGCCGATCTCGGTGGCCATGTGGCACTTATCGATGCTGCATTGAATGCCTTCGGCCGCATCGACTGCCTGGTCAACAATGCCGGCATCGGCGCTGTCCTGCGCGGCGACCTGCTCGAGCTCAAGCCGGAAAATTTCGACCGGGTGCTCGGCATCAATCTGCGCGGCACCGTATTCCTCAGCCAGGCCGTTGCCAAAGCGATGCTCGGCCTGCCGAGCGATGGTGCGAGATCGATCATCACCATCACCTCGGTCAGCGCCGCCATGGCCTCGCCGGAACGTGCCGATTACTGCATCTCCAAGGCCGGGCTTTCGATGTGGGTGAAGAACCTGGCGCTGCGGCTTGCCAGCGAAAACATAGCCGTGTTCGAGGTGCGCCCGGGCATCATCCGCACCGACATGACAGCCGGTGTCACCGCCAAATATGACGGGCTGATCGACGGCGGGCTGGTGCCGGCAATGCGCTGGGGCGAGAGCGAAGATATCGGTGCCGCCGTGGCAGCACTCGCCGGCGGCAAGCTCGGCTTTTCGACCGGCTCGGTCATCAATGTCGACGGCGCGCTGTCGGTGCCGAGGCTATGAACAGGTGACGCCATGATCGACTACATCCCATGACCGACTACATAATCGTCGGCGCCGGCCCGGCCGGCTGCGTACTCGCCAACCGGCTGAGCGAAGATCCGTCGCATCAGGTACTGCTGCTCGAAGCCGGCGGCAAGGACTGGCATCCGCTGATCCACATGCCGGCCGGTTTTGCCAAGATGACCAAGGGCATCGCCGCCTGGGGCTGGTCGACGGTGCCGCAAAAGCACATGAACGACCGCGTCTTCCGATACACGCAGGCCAAGGTGATCGGTGGCGGCTCTTCGATCAACGCCCAGATCTACACGCGCGGCAACGCCCGCGACTACGACGCCTGGGAGAAGGAGGAAGGCCTTGCCGGCTGGGGCTATCGCGACGTGCTGCCCTATTTCAAGCGCGCCGAGAACAACCAACGCTATGCCAACGATTTTCACGGCGACCAGGGCCCGCTCGGCGTGTCGAACCCGATCGCGCCGCTGCCGATCTGCGAGGCCTATTTCCGTGCCGGACAGGAGATGGGCATCCCCTTCAATCCCGACTTCAACGGCACCAGCCAGGAGGGCGTCGGTTACTATCAGCTGACGCAGAAGGACGCCAAGCGCTCCTCCGCGTCGGTCGCCTATCTCAGGCCGATCCGCGATCGCAAGAACCTCACCGTCAGGACCGGTGTTCTGGTGACGCGCATCGTCGTCGACAAGGGC
This sequence comes from Mesorhizobium sp. M0166, assembly GCF_040322255.1. Taxonomy (NCBI): domain Bacteria; kingdom Pseudomonadati; phylum Pseudomonadota; class Alphaproteobacteria; order Hyphomicrobiales; family Phyllobacteriaceae; genus Mesorhizobium; species Mesorhizobium sp. M0166. Next base: position 58,918 of record NZ_JAMYTD010000010.1, read on the forward strand.
CGCGCCGTCGGCGTCGAGATCGTCGACCGGCCGGGCGGCCAGCCTGCGATCCTGCGCGCCGAACGCGAGGTCATCGTCTCGTCCGGCGCCATCGGCTCGCCGAAGCTTTTGATGCAGTCGGGCATCGGCCCGGCCGACCACCTCAAGGCGGTCGGCGTGACGCCTGTGCACGATCTGCCTGGCGTCGGCTCCAACCTGCAAGATCATCTCGATCTGTTCGTCATCGCCGAATGCACCGGCGACCACACCTACGACAACTACGCCAAGCTGCACTGGACGGCGTGGGCCGGCCTGCAATATCTGCTCCTGAAGAAAGGCCCGGTAGCCTCCAGCCTGTTCGAGACCGGCGGCTTCTGGTACGCCGATCCGACCGCCGCCTCTCCCGATATCCAGCTGCATCTCGGCCTCGGCTCCGGCATCGAGGCCGGCGTCGAGAAGCTGAACAATCCGGGCGTGACATTGAACTCGGCCTTCCTGCGCCCGCGTTCGCGCGGCACGGTGCGGCTGAACAGTGCCGACCCGGCCGACCACCCGCTGATCGATCCGAACTATTGGGCCGATCCCTATGACCGCGACATGTCGATCAAGGGGCTGAGGCTGGCGCGCGAAATCATGCGGCAGAGGGCGCTGCAGCCCTATGTACTGCGCGAGGTACTGCCGGGACCCGACCTGCAGAGCGGCGACGAGTTGTTCGACTACGCCTGCCGCAGTTCCAAGACCGACCACCACCCGGTCGGCACCTGCCGCATGGGCCACGATGCGATGAGCGTGGTGACGCCCGATCTCAGGCTGCGCGGTATCGAGGGTCTGCGCGTCTGCGACGCCTCGGTAATGCCGCGCATCCCCTCCTCCAACACCAATGCCCCGACGATCATGGTTGGCGAAAAGGGCGCCGATCTGATCCTTGGCCGCGAGGCGCTGCCGCCGGCGGTGTTTTCCACCAACCGAGCGGCATGAGGGACAAAGAATGATCAGGCACTGTGTTTTCGTCAGATTTCGCAACGATGTCGCCAACGCCGAGCGCGCGACAATCCATGCCGATCTCGAGGCGTTGCGGACGGTGATCGACGGCATGGGCAAGGTCGAATTCAGCGCCAATACCAGCCCGGAACCCTTCGCCCGCGGCTTCACGCACGGCTTCACCATCGACTTTCGCGATGCCGCGGCACGCGACGGCTATCTCGAGCATGAAGCGCATCAGCGAGCCGGCGCAAGACTGGTCGCGGCGCTCGAAGGCGGCACCGACGGGCTGATGGTTTTTGACCTGGAGATCGCCTGACTATCCCATTCTCAGTGCAACGACGCCGGCGACGATGCTAAGCACCGCGGCACCTCGCCATGCCGTCATCTTCTCGCCGAGCGCGAACACCGAGATCATCATGGCGAACAGGATCGATGTTTCGCGCAGCGACGCCACCGAGGCGATCGGCGCCTTGGTCATCGCCCACATCACGATCCAGTAGGCGCCGCCGCTGAGCACGCCGGTATAGATTCCTGCCTTCCAGTCGCGCGCCAGCACCGGCAGCGCCTGTGGGCCGCGAAAGACGACGCACAGCACCAGCGCCCACAGCGCATCGCAGACGAACAGCCAGGCCGCATAACTCGACGCGGTGGCGGCCAGCCGCGCGCCGCTGCCGTCCGACAGCGTATAGCTGGCGATGAAGATCGATGTGCCCAGCGCGAAACCGACGGCGCGCAGGTTCAATTTCTCCAGATGCGCGCCACCGCGAAACGACAGCACCAGCGTGCCCGCCGACAACAAGAGGATGCCGAGAATGGCGAGCGGCGCCGGCATCTCGGCAACGACGACAATGCCCCCCAAAGCGGCCAGCAACGGCGCGGTGCCGCGCGCCAGCGGATAGGTCTGGGCGAAATCGCCGGCCTTGTAGGCGCCGATCAGGAACGTCCTGTAGCCCATGTGGAAGACAACCGAGGCGAGGATGTATGGCCACACGTCCGGCTTCGGCACCTCGACAAAGGGCAACGTCACCAGCGCAGCGGCACCCATGCCGAGCGTCATCAGCGTGATCGACAGGAAACGGTCGAGATGGACCTTGACCAGCGCATTCCAGATCGCATGCATGGAAGCGGCGGCAAGCACCGCGAAAAAGACAAACAGGCTCATCGGCGGTTCATCCGCCGCCGATCGCGGTGGCGATCGGCGTCTCCAGGTCGACATCAACCCAGAGCGGAAAATGGTCGGAGGCGGTTTGGCCGATATCGGCGCTGACCGAGCGCACGCGCCCGGCAAACATGCCGCCGACGAAGCAATGGTCAAGCCGGCGCTTTGCGATCCTGCCGTCGATGGTCTTCACATGGGTGTGGAAATCCGCTGTCGGTTCGCTGGCGACGGCGGCTGCGTCGACAAAACCGTCGAGATAGGCGGCACCGCGATGATAGGGCGTGCTGCCGACGATGCGCCGGTACTCGGCGCTATCCGGCTCCATGTTGAAGTCGCCCATCCAGATCGCCGCCACGGGGTTTTCCGGCTCCTGTTCGCCATTGCTCCAGTTGCGCGCCGGCTCGTCATCGGCGCCGCTCCATGGGCCGCCCTCGGAGGGCGCACGGCGATGCTCGGCGAGCAAATAGTCGATCTGCTCCAGCCGCTCCTCGGCCGCGATATGCGCCAGATGCAACGACAGCACCCGCACCGGACCGGCGGGGGTGCGGACCATGCATTCGAGTGCCGTATTGCGGGTGTTGAGCGGCCGCAGCGTGCGCCTGAGCGGCAGCGTATGCAGCCGCGACCAGACGATCGGCAGCTTCGACAGAACCATGGTGCCGAATTGCCGCCGCCGGTTGGCGACGCGGCCGTCACGCCGCTCGCTGGCATCCATGTCGAAGGCCGGGCCATAGGCCCAATAATAGTCGGGCAGCAATTGCGAAAGAAGTTCCGGCTGGTCGTCCTCGTTGCTGCGCCGCCAGTGCCGCTCCACTTCCTGCAAGGCGATAATGTCGGCACCGGCCACGACATTGGCACAGCGCGCCAGGTCGTAGCGGCCATCGCTGCCGAAGCCGTACTGGATGTTATAGCTGACCAGCTTCATTGCTTATCCGGCTCAATTTCTTGCTGGCAGTAGCCGTTCGCTGGATTGGTTGCAATGTGCAGCCGGGCGGAGGGAGCTTGGGCCAGATGCTAATGCTTGTCGCCCAAAAGTGCGCAGCGGTTTTGGGATAACGACATGCATAAAGACAAAAACTTAAAGCGCGTCGCAAGAGGCTGTTCAAGCGCGACGCGCTTTAAGTGGTCAGCGGCTGGAACCGACCGGGCGGGGATGCTGCCAGTTCCGACCAGTCGATCTCTTCCTCGAGGCGGTGGTAGGCCTCGTCGCCGATCGTTCCGTCGATGCGCAAGCGCTCCAGCGCATCGCGCTGGCTCTTGATGGCATAAAGACGTAATCTGTCATACTCGGTCGCCGCCTGGGCATCCTCCGGGTTTTCGGCGATGGCGCGCTGGGCGGCATATTGCTCTCGCACCGCCCCTGCCGCGCTCGATGTCTTGCCGCTGAGCACGTCCAGCGCCGCCTGCATGATGGCGACGCGCGCCTGCGCCACCTCCCGGTCGACCGTCCGGTCGAGGTCGAGATTGAGCAGAAGCAGCAACGGTTTCAGGCTGACGCCTTGCAGCACCAATGTGCCGAGCACGACCGTGAAAGCGGCGAGCACGATCGGATCACGGCCCGGAAAGTCGGCCGGCAGGGCGAAGGCTGCCGCAAGCGTCACCAGGCCGCGCATGCCGCACCAGCCGATGAGCACGCCGCCGCGGAATGTCGGTGCGTCCTTCCGCCTGTCTTCGTCGCCCAGACGTGCCAGCCCTCTGAGGATCGCGCCGCAGCCCAGCACCCAGACGAGCCGCGATACGATGACGACGGCCAGTACAGCCAGGGCAAAGACGAATGCCTCGCTTTGGCCTTGCTCGGCAAGTCGGCCCACGATCGATCGCGCTTGCAGGCCCATCAGAACGAAGGCCAGAACATTGAGCACGAACACTGCCGTCTCCCAGACCGAGTAGGAGCTGACACGATTCCTTGCCGGCATGCGGCGCGGCGACGTACGTGCGATCGTCATGGCATAGACGACGATCGTGATGATGGCGGAAAGCCCTATCCTGTCGGCCAGGATCCAGACGCCGAAGGTTGAGGCGAATTGGACCACTGTGCCGCTCGCCGGGTCGTCGATGCGGCCGAGTATCGCGAGAGACAACCGGCCGAGCACATAGCCTGCGGCAAGGCTGCCGACCGTCGACAGCAGGATCATTGGTACGGCACTGCTCAACAGGATGGAGCCGGCGGCTGCGGAAACCGACATCCTGTAGATCAACAGCGCGGTGGCGTCGTTGAGCAGGCTCTCGCCTTCCAGGATGGCGGTGATGCGGTGCGGCACCTTGAACTGTCCGAGCACGGCCGCCGCTGCCACGGCATCGGGCGGCGCCACGATCGCGCCAAGCGCTATGGCGGCGGCGATGGGCAGGCCTGCCATCGTCCAGCCGACCAGCGCGACCGTCACCGTGGTAAAGATGACGGCGCCAAGCGCCAGCAGGATGAGCGAAACCTTGTAGCGGTTGAGATCGCGCAGCGACGTGTCATAGGCCGCATCGAGCAGAACCGGCGCGATGAACAGAGCGAGCGCCAGCTCCGGGTCAATCTCGATGGTCGGTGCAAACGGCAGGAAGGCGATGCCGGCGCCGGCCAGCGCCAGCAATGACGGATAAGGAATCTGCAGACGCCGCGACAGCGCGGTCAGGGCGACCGCGATGAGAAGCAGAACAAGGGTGAGTTCAAAAAGCGCCATGCCCTATCGTAGCGGTGAAGCCGGGCGATTGGCACTGCAAAAACGGCCACGGCCTTGGCTGCTGGTGAATGGTGAATGGTGAATGGTTGCTTGCAGAGTAATTTCGGCGCGTAAAGTGCCCTCTCACTATTCACTATTCACTATTCCTAATGCAGCACGAGCATGTCGCCCGACGAGAACGAAATCTCGGCCTTTTCGCCGACGGCCGGCGGCGGCGTGGCCGGACTGTTGAACGTGTCGAGCGAGACCGTGCTGCCGCCGATGCCGACGCGCACCCGGATGACCGAGCCGAGGAAATGCACCTCCGCGATTTCACCCGAAAGGCTGGAATCGCGGCCGGGGTGTCGGCCGAGCGAGATCGCCTCGGGCCGCAGCGCCAGCGACAACGTGTCGCCGGATTTCGAGCCGTTGAGCTTGCCCTTGAGCGAGACCTCTTGCGAATTGACGCGCACCTTGCCTGATGCCGCGTCGGTGACTGTGCCTTCGAGCACGTTCAGCGTGCCGACGAAATTGGCGACGAATTTGGATGCCGGCCGGTTGTAGATCTCGAACGGCGTGCCAACTTGCTCGGCCTTGCCGCCATGCATGACAGCAATGCGGTCGGAGATCGACAGCGCCTCTTCCTGGTCGTGGGTGACGAAGATGGTGGTAATGCCGAGCTTCTTCTGGATCGAGCGGATTTCCTCGCGCAGTGATACGCGCACCTTGGCGTCGAGCGCCGACAGCGGCTCGTCGAGCAGCAGCAGCTTCGGCTTGGGCGCAATCGCCCGCGCCAGCGCGATGCGCTGCTGCTGGCCTCCGGAGAGCTGGTAGGGATAGCGGTCGCCCATCTGCGGCAGCTTGATGATGTCGAGCATTTCGGCAACGCGCCTGTCGGCATCGGCCTTCGGCATACCGGCGACCTTCAGCCCGAAGCCGATATTCTGCGCCACGGTGAGGTTCGGAAACAACGCATAGGCCTGGAACACCATGCCGACATTGCGCTGATTGGGCTTGAGCCGGGTGATGTCCTTGCCGGCCACGACGATCTTGCCGGCGGACGGCTCCTCGAAACCGGCGACCATGCGCAGCACCGTCGTCTTGCCGCAGCCCGACGGGCCGAGGAAGGAGACGAATTCGCCCGGCTCGACGTCGAGGTTGAAATCCTGCACCACCGTGGCGGCGCCGAAGGATTTTCGCACATGCTGGATTGAGAGGAATGGCTCGGTCATGGCTTTTTCCTTCGGGTCAGTTCGGACGGTTCGCCGATCGCGGCGCGAAGCGCGACAGGATCTGGATCAGCGACATGCAGCCCCAGGTGATGGCGAAGGCGATGATGGCAAGCGCCGCCGGCTCGTAGGCGCGGTTGGCGCCAACGTTCTGCAGATAGGGTCCGAAGGCAGGCCGGTTCAGCAGGCTGGCCATGGTAAATTCACCGATGACGATGGCGAAGGTCAGGAAGGCGCCCGACAGCACCGCGATCAGCACGTTGGGCAGGATGACCCGGGTGATGATCGTGCCCCAGCCGGCGCCGAGGATCTGCGCCGCCTCGGTTAGTGTCCGCACATCGATCGTGCGAAGCCCGGTGTCGACGGCGCGATACATATAGGGCAGCGCCAGTGTCGCATAACCGATGACCAGCAAGGCATTGGCTCCTGTCTCGCTGGCCAGGAACGGCAGCGGTGATTTAGACCCGTACATTCTGATGTAGCCGAAGACGATAACGATTGCCGGGATGACCAGCGGCAGCAGCGTGATGAACTCGACGACGGGCCTTAGCTGCGGCAGCCGCAGACGAATCCAGTACGCCGCCGGCACCACCACCAGCACGCCAAGGACGATGGTGAAGATGGCGGCGACCACCGAATAGATAAAGGTCGCCTGGAAGCGGGGATCGCCGAGCACGACCTGATAGGCATCAAAGGAATAGGCGCCGCGCCGCATGCGCATGGAGAATTCTACGGTCGCGATAAGCGGAATGAAGAAATAGGCCGCGCCCAGCGCGAAGACGATCCAGGCCCAGAATCTGCCGGACTTCATTTGAGCCACCTCTCAGAGCGCGTCCGGAACCAGATGTAGAAGACATTGGCCAGCCCGGTGATGACGATCATGCCGAAGGCGATGGCGTAGCCGAGATGGGCATTGTGCAGCACGTCACCGCGGATCTGCGCGTAGAGCAGGATAGGGACGATGTTAAGCGAGGAGCCGGTCAGAGCGTAAGCGGTGGCGATGGCACCGAAGGCGTTGGCGAATAAGAGGATGACGGTGCCGAGGAAGCTTGGCCAGATCACCGGAATGACGACCATGCGCCAGAACTGCGCCTGGGTCGCGCCAAGCGTTGCCGCCGCTTCGCCCCATTCCTTCTTCAGCCCGTCGATCGCCGGCACGATGATCACCACCATCAGCGGGATCTGGAAATAGACATAGGTCAGCGTCAGGCCCCAGAACGACAGGATGTTGAAACCATGGGCATAAATGTTGAAGCCGACCAAGACGTTGAGCAGCACCGTGGCGAGCCCGAGCCGGCCGAGCGTCGCGAGAAAGGCGAAGGCCAGCGGCACGCCGGCAAAATTGGAGGCCACGCCGGAGAAGGTCAGTGTCGCCGAGCGTATCCACTCCGGCAGCCCGCCGCGCACGATGGCAACGGCAATGGCAAGCCCGGCGAACGCACCGATCAGCGACGAGGCGAGGCTGACCTTGATTGAGATCCAGTAGGCGGCAACGATCGACGGCTGCGCCAAGGCCGCTATGTTTTCGAAAGTGAATTCGCCGGCATCGTTCCGGAATGCGCCCAGCATCAGATAGAGCGTCGGCAGGATCAGGAACATGATGGCGAAGATGAAGAAAGGCGCAACGCCAAGCCATTGCGTCGGCAGCCTCATGCTGCGGGCGTCGGCGGGAGGCGCGGTCTTCCCGGCAACAGCGTGATCGGACAACGAGATATCGGTCATGCGCCGGCTACCGTCCTGGAGGTATGCCGGGCGGCGATCTAAGCCGCCCGGCTGATCTCAAGTCTTACTTGACGTTGGCGCCGACGACGGCGTCCCAGTTCTTTGTGATGGCTTCCTTGGCCTTGCCCTGCTCGTCGAGCGTCGGGAACACCGCGGCTGCATAGGACTCGGCCGGCGGCAGCTTGGCCATCACGTCAGCCGGGAGCTTGCCGTTCTTGGCAAGGTCGTTGAAGCGGATCGGGTGGCAATAACCCTTCAGCCAGCCGATCTGGCCTTCGTCGGAATAGAGATATTCCAGCCATAGCTTGGCAGCATTCGGGTGCGGCGCGTAGGCGCTGATCGCCTGGACATAGACGCCGGCGACGACGCCGGTCTTCGGCACGACGACGTCGACCGGCGGATTGCCTTTCAGCGTGTCGCGGCCGGCAAGCGCGTTGTAATCCCAGGTCACCAGGATTGGCGTCTGGCCTTGGGCAAGCGTCGCGGGCTTGCCAATGACCGGCACGAAATTGCCGGCGGCGTTGAGCTTCTTGAAGAAGTCGAGACCAGCCGTGCCGGCAGCTTCGCCGGCAGCCGCACCGCCGGAAAGGCCGGCGGCATAGACGGCCTGGATGGCCTGGTTCGAAGCGCGCGGGTCACCGGCGAGCGCCACGGTATTGGCGAACTCCGGCTTCAGCAAGTCGGCCCAGTCGGCCGGCGCTTCCTTGACCAGGTCCTTGTTCACCAGGAACGAAAGCACGCCGTAATAGTCGCCGGTCCAAAAGCCTTCGGCATCCTTGGCGCTGTCCGGGATCGAGTCCCAGGTTGATACTTTATAAGCCTGGATCAGGCCATCCTTCTTTGCGGTCGGACCGAAGCTCAGGCCGACGTCGATGACGTCGGGCGCCTGCGGGCCCTTGTTGTCCTTGTTGGCCTTGATCGCCTCGACCTCGTCGCCTGAGCCGGCATCGGGGTTGAGTTCGTTGATGGTGATTTCCGGATATTTCGCCTTGAAGCCGTCGATGACCGTGCCGTAGCCGCACCAGTCATGCGGCAGCGCGATGGTGGTGAGCTGGCCTTCAGCTTTGGCTGCGGCGACCAGTTCATCCATGGACTGGGCCGACGAGATGGCAGAGGTCGCCATCAGGGCGACGGCCGAAAGGGAAAGCAGTTTTCCCGTGAATTTGAACATGTGTTCTCTCCGTTGAACTGACGCCGTTGGACGCCTGCGATGCGGTATCGTTTTCGTGTGACAGCCAGATGAAAGCTTTGTGAAAGCGACGCCCTGCAGTACGAAAAAGTAAACTCTTTTTAACCGGCTGTAGCAATCGCTACGCCGTTATTTTTCCGGCTAACTAGTCTCGGCCTTGCCTTTCATCCTTTCCCCCTTTCTTCGCCTCTTTTCCAAAGTGGATTTGCAATGCTGAGCTTGTCTCAGACGGCGCCGGCGATGGCGTTTTCGAGCAGCGTCAGCGCCGCCTTCTTGGTCAGCTTGATCGGGTTGCCGCCGGCGGTCGGGTCGACCACCGCCATGTCGGCGATCAGGCCCTTGCGCTTCTTGTCCATGTCGAGCCCCTTGATCAGGCCGGGTAGTGCATGCGGCACCTTGAGCTCCTTGCGCAGCTTGACAATCGCCTTGGCAAAGCCGTCGAAGCCGCCCTTGATGCCGCAATAGGCGGCGAGCCGGGCTATGCGCGGCTCGATCGCCTCGCGGTTGAAGGCCAGCACGTAGGGCATGAACACGGCGTTGGTCATGCCATGGTGGGTGTCGTAGAGCGCGCCGATCGGATGCGACAGCGAATGAATCGCGCCAAGCCCTTTCTGGAAGGCGGCCGCTCCCATGGCAGCGGCGCTCATCATGTTGGCGCGGGCGACCAGATCCTTGCCGTTGGCATAGGCTTTCGGCAGGTTTTCGAAGACCAGCCTTATGCCTTCCACCGCGATGCCGTCGGCCATCGGGTGATAGCCCGGCGCGCAATAGGCTTCGAGGCAATGGGCAAGCGCATCCATGCCGGTGCCGGCTGTGATGAAGCCGGGCATGCCGACCGACAGCTCCGGATCGGCAATGACGATTGCCGGCAAAAGCTTCGGATGGAAGATGACCTTCTTGGTGTGGGTCGCTTCATTGGTGATGACACCGGCGCGGCCGACTTCCGAACCGGTGCCGGCCGTGGTCGGCACGGCGATGATCGGCGCGATCGCATCGGCATCGGCGCGCGTCCACCAGTCGCCGACATCCTCGAAATCCCAGACCGGACGTGTCTGCCCGGCCTGGAAGGCGATCAGCTTGCCGAGGTCGAGCGCCGAGCCGCCGCCAAAGGCGATGACGCCGTCATGCTTGCCCTTCTTGAACACGGCAATGCCGGCGGTCAGGTTGGAATCCACCGGGTTCGGCTTGACCTCGGAAAACACGCCATACGGCACCTTGGCGTCGTCGAGGATCTTCAGCGTCGAGGCCACCACCGGCAGCTTGGCCAGTCCCGGATCGGTGACGAACAGCGGCCGCTTGATGCCGGTCGCCGCCAGCACCTCCGGCAATTCCTTGATGCGCCCCGCGCCGAAGCGGACGGTCGTCGGGTAATTCCATTTGGAAACGAGTTTTGTCATTTGTTGTCTTTCAGAAAATCAGATGGCTTCGCGCAGATGGTATGATTTCGGCCTGGTCAGATTGTCGTAGCCGGTGGCCGACAGTGCCGCGCCCTTGCCGGTGTCCTTGACGCCGGTCCAGACCAGCGCCGGGTCGAGATAGTCGCAGCGGTTCATGAACACGGTGCCGGTCTCGACGCGATCGCCGATCGCCGCCGCATGGTCGGTGTCGCGCGTCCAGATCGAGGCCGTCAGCCCATAGGGGCTGTCGTTCATCAGCGCGATCGCTTCCTCGTCGTTGCGCACCTTCATGATGCCGACGATCGGGCCAAAGCTTTCCTCGCGCATGACGCTCATCTGGTGGTCGACCTGGGTCAGCACTTCCGGCGCCAGATAGGGCGAACCTTGCCTGTCGTTGGCCACCTTCATATTGATATGCGCCCTGGCGCCTTTGCGCAGCGCCTCGGCCTTCTGCTCGCGGATCAGGTCGGCGAAGCGCGCCTGCGCCATCGGCCCCATGGTGGTCGCCTGGTCGAGTGGATTGCCGACGACGTAGTTCCTGGTCTCGGCAATGAAGCCTTCGACGAATTCGTCGTAGACCTTCTCGTGGACATAGACGCGCTCGATGCCGCAGCAGCACTGGCCGGAATTGAAGAAGGCGCCGTCGACCAGATTGGCAACGGCATGGTCCATCTTGGCGTCGGGCAGCACATAGGCGGGATCCTTGCCGCCGAGTTCGAGGCCAAGCGTCATGAAGGTGCCCGCCGCCGCCTTTTCGATGGCGCGGCCGCCGGCGACCGAGCCGGTGAAGTTGACATGGTCGATCTTGCCGGAGCCGAGCAGCCTTTCGGTCTGCGCGTGGTTCATGACGAGGTTCTGGAACAGCCCCTTGGGCAGGCCGACCTCATCGAACGCCTGCTGAAACCGTTCGCCGACCAACAATGTCTGCGCCGCGTGCTTGAGGATGACGGCGCTGCCCGCCATCAGCGCCGGCACGATGGTGTTGACGGCAGTGAGATAGGGATAGTTCCACGGTGCGATCACCATGACCACGCCGAGTGGCACCTTCTTCACATAACGACGAAAGCCGTCCTTCGGGTTGGAAGCCATGACCGGCTTCAGTGCCGCCTCGGCGATCTCGACCATGTAGCTGACGCGTTCCCTGACGCCGCCGAACTCGCCGCCATAGCGCACCGGCCTGCCCATCTGCCAGGCGATCTCCGGCACGATCTCGTCGGTCATGGCGACCAGCGCTTCCAGCATGGCAAGCATGTACTTGCCGCGCTCGACGACTGGCGTCTGCGCCCACTTCTCCTGCGCCGCCTTGGCACGTTCGACCGCGGCACCGATCGCCTGATCCGTCGCCAGAGGCCGTTCGGCATAGATCGAACCGTCGACGGGGGATTTTATTTTCACGGTTTCCAAAGAGGTCTCCAAATCAACAAGGAATTGTTTTGACATAGCCGGCCGCGCCATAGGCAAGGATTGCGCGATCGCGGGTGATGATCTCGAGGTTTTTCGAACGCGCCGTGGCTATGATGATCCGATCCGTCGGATCATTGTGAACGACGCCGGGCAGGAACGAAGACTCGACCAAAAGCTCACTGTCGATCCCCTCGACGCTCGCTGCCCCGGTCTGCACGAACCGTTCGAACCATGCGAGCGGCGACTTGATGAATGGCAACCGGCCCTTGGCTACAAGCACGCCGATTTCCCAGGCGGACATCACGGAAACGGCGATCACGCTGCCATTTTTGCGTGCGCTGGTCACCTTCTCGACCGCAGTCCTCGTGACCGGCTGCTCCGTTGACAGCCACAGCATGAAGCATGTGTCGAGCAGAACCCCCTCACTCGTCATAGACATTGCCCCAATCCGGATCGGCGGGCGCGGTATAGTCGACATCCGGAAGCAGAGTGAGCGTCCCGGCCATGCATCCAAACAACGGATCGGCACCCCGAGGCGGCACGATGTACTCTTCCTTGTTGCCGTTCATGTCGTCCACGGAATCCACTTGCCCCTCCTTGAAACCAGACCGGCGATCAGGCTCCGGTGGCCTCGTCGCATCACTGGAACTTCCGAGGTGCACCAATATCTCGCTTTCCTGCCGGTCGAGAATTTCAGCTATCTTGCGTATCTCGTCGACCTGCATGCGCCGCTCGCCGTTCAGTGTCCGCGACAAGGCGCTGTAGTGTATGTTCATGCGGCCGGCCATGCTGCGTACCGTGAGCTTGCGCTCGTTCATTCGACTCATGAACCACGCCTTGTCGACATGGGCTCTACCTTTGGGCAACGCTGCCTCCAGGGTGTTGCGGTGCGATAACCGCAACAATATTGCGTAAAGTGCAACGCCGTCAATACCGCTCGAACCCCCTGTGCAGTTCCCAGTCCGTAATCCGGCGGTCGTACTCGAACTGTTCCCAGTGTGCCGTGTGGACGTAATGTTCCAGCACATCGTCACCGAGCGCCTGCCTCAGCATTTTCGATTCCGCCAGCGTCGCGGTGGCGTCGCGCAATGTCTTTGGAATTTCAGGCAGCTGCGAGGCCTGGTAGGCATCACCGACGAAGGGCTTCTGCAGTTCAAGCTTTTCATCGATGCCGGCAAGCCCGGCCGCGATCAGCGCGGCGAAAGCCAGATAGGGGTTCAAATCGGCGCCGCCGATGCGGCATTCCATACGGATGCCCTTGGTGCCCTCGCCGCAAAGACGGAAACCGGCGGTACGGTTGTCCTCGCTCCACATGATCTTGGTCGGCGCAAAGGTGCCGGCCTGGAAGCGCTTGTAGGAGTTGACGTAGGGCGCCAGGAACCAGGTGAATTCCTTGGCATATTTGAGCTGGCCGGCCGCCCATTGCTGGCCGAGTGTCGACAGCGTCCACTCGGCATTTTTGTCGTAGAATAATGGCGTCTTGCCGTCGGCGCTCCACAGCGAATTATGGATGTGGCTGGAATTGCCGGCGAGCCCGTAATTGTACTTGGCCATGAACGAGATCGCCTTGCCTTCGGACTCGGCGATTTCCTTGGCGCCGTTCTTCAGGATGACGTGGCGGTCGGCCATGTCGAGCGCCTCGGCATAGCGGACATTGATCTCCTCCTGGCCGGGACCCCACTCGCCCTTCGAATTCTCGATCGGGATGCCGGCCGCCTCCATCTCGTTGCGCAGCCGGCGCATGACGCCTTCTTCCTTGGTGGTGATGCCGATCTGGTAGTCGCCGATGTAGGGCGATGCCGTCTCGAGGCCCTGCCAGTGCTTCTTGCGGGCGGAATCGTAGGTTTCGCTGAACAGATAGAATTCGAGCTCGGAAGCGAAATAGCCGATATAGCCGCGATCCTGCAGCCGCTTGACCTGCTTCTTCAGCATGGCGCGCGGCGAATGCGCCAGGTCGTCATGGGTATGGTGGTCGAGCACGTCGCAAATCACCAGCGCCGTCTTCTCCAGCCACGGAACGCGCCGCAGCGTCGCAAGGTCCGGCTTCATGACGAAATCGCCATAACCCTTCGACCAGCTCGCCGCCTTGTAGCCCGGCACCGGTTCCATATCGATGTCGGCGGCCAAGAGATAGTTGCAGCCATGCGTCTCGTCATGCGCGGAATCGACGAAATAGCGGGCCAGGAACCGCTTTCCCGCGAGCCGCCCCTGCATGTCGACGATGCAGGCCAGCACCGTGTCGACCTCGCCGCTGGAGACCGCTTGCTTCAACTGGTCGAACGAGAAATTTCCGGCCATTCCTTTGGTACTCCAGCGCTTGTCGTTTCGGGCTTGTAAAAAGCCACTTTGAAGATGTGGGAAGCTATGGCCGGCAAAGCGCCGGCCATAGTTGGAGGACTTGCCTCAGTGGCCGGTCTCGCCGACGGCCTGTTCCGCAGCCTTGATCGCTGCCTGGCGCGCCGCGATGATGTCGCCGAGCGGCGGGCCCTGGAAGCGGTTGCGCTCGAAGGCAAACCAAACGATCGCCGTCAGGATGAAGAAACCGACGGTGATGTAGAGCGCCCAGTCGTTCGGCGGCTGGATGCCGATGACGAAGATCAGGAGCATCGACAGGATCGAAAGCACGCCGAACAGCATGAAGATGGCGCGCCCCATGTTCCACGGTCCCATCTTGTCCCATTTCGGCGTTCCCCAGGCCAGCATGCCGAGCACGATCGGCACGGTGAAGGAGAGGAACAGGAAGATGACGGTGCACGACACGACGATGGTGTAGGCCGAGGTGCCTGCGACTGAAACCAGCGTCGAGCCCCAGACGAACAGGACGGACAGGATCGACGCCGTCCAGATCGCCGCCACCGGCGTGCGGTAGGTCGGGCTGACCTTGGCCAGCGCCGAGGAACCCGGCAGGCCGCCGTCACGCGAGAAGGCGAAGATCATACGCGAGGCGGAGGTGACGGTGGCGAGGCCGCAAAGCAGCTGTGCCAGGAAGACGACGAGGTAGACGAACTCCTTGATGCCGGGGCTGACGCGCTGGTCGAAGGCCCAGAAGAACACGTTCCAGCCCTGCTTGGCCGCATCGTCCATATTCGGGATCATCAGCACGAAGGCTGCGAGGAAGAGATAGCCGAAGACGGCCGACCAGATCACCGACATGACCATGGCGCGGGGCACGGAGCTCGCCGCCTTGATGGTTTCCTCGGAAGTATGCGCCGACGCGTCGTAGCCGGTGATCGTGTAGATCGGCAGCAGCAGGCCAAGTGCGAACACCCAGGCATTGGATACCGACGGCCAGACACCGGCGCCGGCATCGCCGGAATAATTGTGGAAGGTGAACAGCCGGCTGAAATCCCAGGTTTCGGCCGAGATCAGGCAGACGACCGCGATGAGGATCGAGCCGAAGAAGATGAGGTAGCCCGAGAAGTCGGTCAGCTTGGCGGTCAGCTTGATGCCGAGATGGTTGATCAGTGCCTGGGCGCCGGTGATGACGACCAGGAAGATCATCTGGTTGGTCAGCGTACCCTCGATGCCGAGCGCCGGTCCGAAGGCGCCAAGGAAAAACGTCCAGGTGCCGACATTGATGGCGCCGAGCACGGTGATCAGGCCGAGCAGGTTGAGCCAGGCAGTCACCCAGCCGGTGCCGCGATTGCCGAGGATCGAGCCCCAATGATAGAGGCCGCCGGCGGTCGGGTAGGCCGAGCTGATCTGCGACATCGCTACAGCGAAGGTCAGCGAAACGAAACAGCCGACCAGCCAGCCAATGCCGATACCGATGCCGCCGGAGCCGGAGGTTGCCTGCGCCAGCGAGTTGATGCCGCCGGACAGGATGCAGATGATCGAGAAGGAAACCGCGAAATTCGAAAAGCGACTGAGGCGCCGCTCCAGTTCCTGGGCGTAGCCCATGTTGTGGAGGACCTTTACGTCCTCTGCCTTGTCAACTTCAGTGTAGCCCGGTGCTGCCATTTTTTAGTCCCCTGTTGGTTTCTTAGCTGGCCGATTGAACTGACTTTCCGACTGCGCTTGGTCTGGGACCCTTGGCCGCCTCGGGCTCCAGATTGAGAAAAATACCCGTGAGCAGATCCGCCCATTTCCGCTGCCCGGCTGCGCCGGCGATCTCGTCGTTGCGGATTTCAATCATTGCGCAGGGCAGCCCGCGCGAGCGGGCATGGCGTTCCAGTGTGAAATAGACGCGGTCGGCCGGCGAATAGGGTTCATTGACGCCGACGGCGATGCCCGCAAGCTGCTGGAGCGCCGCGATCAGCGGCGCCGCCAGCCGGCGGTCCTCGTCATGGATGATGCCGATGTGCCAGGGCCGGCTCTTGCCCTTGTACACCGGCGTGAAGGAATGGACGGATACCAGCCGCGTCTCCCGCCCGGCCGCCAGACGCTCGTCGATGATCGTCGCGATCCGGTCGTGGAACGGCCGCCAAGCCAGCGCAATGCGCGCCTGCCGCTCGTCGGCGGAAAGCCCCTGGTTTGCCGGGATCACGGTTTTTTCGCTGGCGCTGACCGTCACTATCAGGTCCGGCGCGTCGAGCGGCCGGTTGCAGTCGATGACGAGCCGCGAGATGCAGGTCTCGACCAGCGTCGCATCGAGCACCTCGGCCATGCGGCGCGCTACCGGCAAGGCGCCGGGATCCCAAGCGATGTGGCGGGAAAGCTCCTCGGCGGCAAGTCCGAGCGTTCCGAATTCAGGCGGCAGGAAATTTGAGGCGTGGTCGCAGGTCAGCACGAAAGGGCTTGATCCGCCGGGGTTCGTCACCCTTACGGTCTCAGGCGATGCAAGGCTGGCGGGCCGTGCTGTCTCCATTGTCTGCTGTCCCCGGGGAGCGCTGTATCGTATGTTACGTATTTTGCCTCATTGCGTCCCTGCGGATGATTTCATACAGTTTGGTCGGCTTTGTCAAACGCGATTTCGATAACGCGGTAACGGCCCGGCCAGGGTGGGGAAAAACATGGTTTCGAGCATTGCCGAACTGATCTCCGACCGCATCGGCACCATGCCGGCCGGCGAGCGACGCGCAGCGCAAACGCTGATCGCCAGCTATCCGCTGATCGGGCTGAAGACGGTCGCCGAATTCTCGGCCACGGCCGGCGTATCGTCGCCGACGATCCTGCGTTTCGTCGCCCGGCTCGGCTTCCAGAACTATCCGGAATTCCAGTCGACGCTGCAAGACGAGTTGGCGGCGCAATTGCAGTCGCCGGCCTCGCGCACGCTCAATCCCTCCTCGCAGGGCAGCAGCGCCGTTTCGCCGATGCTGGAGGCGACGCTCGACAATATGCGCGAGACCTTCCGGCACCTTTCGGACAAGCAGCTTGCCGATATCGTCGCTAAGCTGGCCGACCGGCGCGGCAAGACATTCCTGATCGGCGGCCGCTTCACCGACCCGCTGGCGCGCTACATGGCCGCCCACCTTGCTATCATCCAGCCCAACGTGTTCCATCTCGCCGGCCAGGAAAGCGTCTGGCGTGACCGTCTGATCGACATGGGCAAGCGCGACGTGCTGGTGATCTTCGACATCAGGCGCTACCAGGACAGCCTGATCCGTTTCGCCGAGACCGCCAACCAGCGCGGCGTGCAGATCGTGCTGTTTACCGACCAGTGGCTGTCGCCGATCGCCCGCTTCGCCCGCCACGTCATTGCCGGGCGCACCGCCGTGCCTTCGGCCTGGGACTCATCCGCCGCACTTTTCGTCGTTGCCGAAACGCTGATCGGCGCCGTCACAAGGCAGCTCGAGGCCGACGGCGCCAAACGCATCCGCGAACTGGAAAGCCTGCGGTAGCGCAGCACTTCGGAAAGGGACGCTGCTGGCCGTGCCTAGTCAACCAAAAAACTGACCATCTGCAGGATCAGGATCAGCAAAAAAATGCCAAAGACAGACGCAAAGACCGCTGCCAGCAGGACCGTGCGTTGTTTCTTACCCATAACTTTCGCCTTGAAAGCATAGTCCACGTCCACGAATACGAACGTCAGTCTCGCCCCACTGCTCGGCCACCTCCCAACTCCTCAAGACCCGCCGGCGGCTTGGGCGGAGGAGTAATGACGACTGGTTCACACGCGAAATGAACAGCTTACCAAGGTGCTCGCTAACGGGGATGGCCGCATCATTCATCCGACCCATGTCACGGCCGAATGACCGCCTTGCCGCTGGCGCCTAACCAATTCAGCCGCAAACCGTGCCATCGCCCCAGTCCGGGTACTTTAGCCGTGGCAAGGATGATCGTAGTTCGGCTAGCCTTGTCTACGTGAAGCCGCTTCTTTGAACCACCAGTCAAAAGCGCGGTGAACTGCGCGGAGGAATTCGATGAGCTATCTGGACGAGCTGTTCTCAGTCGCCGGCAAGACGGCGCTGGTCACCGGCGCCGCGACTGGCATCGGCCGCATGGCGGCGACCGCGCTGGTCAGGGCCGGCGCCTCGGTGATGATTGCCTCGCGCAAGGGCGAGGATTGCGTCAGGGTTGCCGGCGAACTGAACGGGCTTGGCGCCTCCGGCCGGGCTGAGGGTTTCGCCGCCGACGTCTCCAGCGAGGCCGGCATCGCGGCGCTCGTTGCCGAGGTCAGGGTGAGGACCGAGCGGCTGCATATCCTGGTCAACAATGCCGGCATCTCCTGGGGCGCGCCGCTGGAAAGTTTTCCCTACCATGCCTGGGCCAAGGTGTTCGGCGTCAACGTCACCGCGGTCTTCCACCTGACGCGCGAATTGCTGCCTCTGCTCGAGGCCGCCGCCAGCGATGCCGACCCGGCCCGGGTGATCAACCTCGGATCGGTGATGGGCACGCAGCCTTTGGCCGAAGACGCCTACTCCTACTCGGCCTCGAAAGCTGCGGTTCACCACCTGACGCGCATCCTGGCGATCGAGTTCGCCGCCCGCCGCATCACCGTCAACGCCTTTGCGCCTGGCCCTTTCCAGAGCCGGATGACGGCCTTCGCCACTGGCACCGAGGACCAGGCAAGACATGTCGGCAACCACGTTCCGATCGGCCGCATCGGCGCACCGGATGACATTGCCGGCGCAACGCTCTATTTGTGCAGCCGTGCCGGCAGCTATGTCACCGGCGCCATCCTGCCGATCGATGGCGGGCAGTCGGTGCAACACGGGCTGACATTGTTCAAAGAATGAGACGCACGCCGTCCGGCGAGTGAAATGCCCGGGGGTGAAGATGGAGGACATCAGCGTGGAACCTATCAGTCTCGATGTGCTTCTGGCCAACGTCGGCAAGGAAGTCGGCGTGTCGCCATGGCGTGTCGTCACCCAGCGCATGATCGACCAGTTCGCCGATGCCACCGACGACCATCAGTTCATCCATTGCGATCCGGAACGCGCCAGCCGCGAGACGCCGTTCGGTGGCACCATCGCGCACGGCTTCCTGTCGCTTTCGCTGTTGTCGGCGATGACCTTCGAAACCATGCCGCCGCTCGAAAACAGCAAGATGGGCGTCAATCACGGCTTCGATTCGCTGCGCTTCCTGGCGCCGGTGAAGACCGGCTCGCGCATCCGCACCCGCTTCGTGCTGGCCGACGTCAAGGTCAGGCCGTCGGGCTGGGTGCAGACTGCCCACGACGTGACGATCGAGATCGAGGGCTCGAAAAAACCGGCGCTGACTGCGCGCTGGCTGACGCTGACGCTGATCGAACGCCAGCCGGAAGCGGTTTGACTGTTCGTCAGGCAGAGAAGCCCAAATCTATCTGTGCCAAATCTATTTGGCTTCGGCCGCGACGTACTTCATGTGACGACTGACCTGCAGCGCAATGTTGCCGGGCTATATCGTTTTGTGACAGTCAAGCTTCTGCTTCGTGCCACCCTTGCCCGACGCCGTACAGCGTATATATGCTGCATCCAGCCATCAGTCATAAGGCAGTAGAAAGTTGCAGCTAAGCGTCCAGGAGCGCCGCGAAAAACAAAAGGCCGAACTGCGTTCCGAACTTGTCGATGCCGCGCACAAGCTTGTCCAGGAAGAAGGCTATGACGGCCTCACCATCCGTAAGCTCGCCAAGCGCGTCGGCTATGCGCCGATGTCGGTCTATTCCTATTTCGCCGACAAGCAGGACATCCTGTTCGCCTTAGCCGAGGACGCGTTCGAGACCTTGGCCAGGCGCATCGCAAATCATACGGCCGACGACCCGATCGAGGCGCTCAAGGCCGTGCTGGTCGAATACGCCGCCTTCGGGCTGGAAAATCCCAACGAGTACCGCACCGTCTTCATGACCGAAAAAGTCAGGCCGCCAGCCGGCAAGACCTTCGCCGAAATGGAGAGCGGCAACCCGGCGATGAAAGTGCTGATCGAGAGGGTCGAAGCCTGCGTTGCCGCGGGCAGGCTCAGAGGCGATCCACGCGCCATCGCCACCATGCTGTGGGCAGTTGGCCACGGCGCCATCTCGTTGTTGATCACCTTCCCGTTCTACCCGTTCGGCGACCAGACGACGTTCATCACACGGATCGGCGACATCATGCTTGAAGCCATCGCCGCGCACGAGATCGCGCCGCTCACGCCGCCGGTCAATTGCTGAAGAGCGGCCCTTCTCCCGATCTGTAGGATCTTCTCCGAACGATCCGCGCTCCGGCACCGAGCGTTCGGCAATTCCTGCGCTCAACTTCTCTGTACATGTACGATTTTGCTTGAACTCCGTAAGTCATAGCCGTATCTGTACGCAATACCGTACATGTACGAGTCGAATAACTGGAACCGGAGACTGACCATGAAGAAGGCAATCCTCACGCTCGCCGCCCTGCTGGCGCTCTCTGGCGCCGCATTTGCCGGCAGCAGTCAGCCAGCCAAGCAAGAAGGGGCCTGCGTCGACACCAAGACCGATGTGAAGCTCGATTGCGCGCCGACCGGATCGCTTGAAAAGGCGGATGCCGCGACCCACAAGGCCGGCAGCAAAGGCCCGAGGCTCGGCATCGGCATCGACCCGTGGATCGTGCCAAGCAGCTTCTGAGGACTTCGAGCCATCGGCGAAACTGCCAATCTCCCCCCTTGCGGGGGAGATCGCCCTCGTTCGGGCTTTCGCCAATCATCGACGCTGGAACGCAAAACCGCGCAAACCTGAAGGGTTGCCCTCGCCAACCGAACCGGCCCCGCCGGGCCGATAGAAATTATCTCTTGCGCTTCTGTCCTGCCACGCTTTTGGGCTTGCCAGGTCTTGCCGGTGCGCCGGGAATGGCCGTTCCGGTGATCGACACCGGATCGCTGGCCGGGAATGTATCCTCGAGGCCTTCCTCGAGTTCCTCTTCAATATCCGTCTCAGTGCGCTGCTCGTTTTCGAAAGAGCGCACAGCCGGCGTCTTGGCCGGCGACTTCGGCGCGGAGTTCGACGGCATTTGCATTCTCCCTCGGCTCGCTGTCGCAGAACGGTCGGGCGCGGCGAACATGCCTATGCTGCCGCGTCGCGCGCTGCCTCCGACAGAAACGTAAAGACATAATCGGAAAAGGAACGCCAGCATTCGACGCGGAACGTGTCGGCCGCGGTGCGCAGCAGCACGATTTCGACCTTGCCGAGAATGGTACGCGACGCCGCCCCGACCGGAAAGGCGTCGAGCGACAAATCCTGCGGGCAGCCGGCATTGACCGTCGCCGCGGCAGCCGGACCGGTAACGGATATGGCGACGTTGCGGTGCGAGATGCCGACCGCCGAATGCAGCGCGGGAATGCTGGCGCAATCGGCGAGCGGATCTTTTCCGCTCTCGTCGATGACCAGCCATTCGTCCGGCCCCAGCCACAAGGCCGTGCGTCCGGCCTTTGCCGCCGAGGTTTTCGGCCTTTGCGGCAGGACGACGCCGAGCGCTTTCGAAAGTGCCGCGATCGAGGCGTCCGGCGCGCGCAGCGATATGCGCTCGGCCGGCGGTAGTACGGCAAGTGTGACGCCGGTGGCGGAAAGCGACTGGCTGGCCAGAGCCGGACGGCGTTCGACCGACGGCCCGGCGGCGGCGGTTTTCAAAGCGGCCTTAGCCATTGAGGCGCTCTCCCTTCTCGTCGAAGAACACCATACCGGTGACCTCCACCTCGATCACCCCGTTCGGCATCGGCACATAGAGCGTCTCGCCCATGCGATCGCGGCCGCCGGCGACCAGCCCCAGCGCGATCGAGCGGCCGCAATTTTGCGACCAATAGCTTGAGGTGACATGGCCGATCATCTTCATCGGGATTGCCTGCTTCGGGTCAGCGACGATCTGCGCGCCCTCCTCCAGCACCACCTTGGGATCCCTGGTCTTCAGGCCGACAAGCTGCTTGCGGCCCTTGGCGACCAAGTCCGGCCGCGCCATGCCGCGAATGCCGACGAAGTCGGTCTTCTTCTTGCCGACCGCCCAGTCGAGCCCGGCGTCGTTCGGCGTTACCGTGCCGTCGGTATCCTGGCCGACGATGATGTAGCCCTTTTCGGCGCGCAGCACATGCATCGACTCGGTGCCGTAGGCACAGGCGCCGTGTTTCTGGCCCTCGGCCCATAGCGCTTCCCAGACCGCCTCGCCGTAATCGGCCGGCACGTTGACCTCGAAGCCGCGCTCGCCGCTGAACGACATGCGAAACAGCCTGGTCGGGACGCCGCAGATCTGGCCTTCGCGCACCGACATATGCGGCAGCGCCTCATCCGACATGTCGATGCCCTCGACCAGCGGCGCGATGATGTCGCGAGACTTGGGCCCCTGCACGGCGATGACCGCCCACTGCTCGGTGATCGAGGTCAGCCAAACGTTGAGATGCGGGAACTCGGTCTGGAGATAGTCTTCCATATGGTTCATGACGCGCGGCGCGCCGCCGGTCGTCGTCGTCACATGGAAACGGTCGGGTGCAAGCCTGCCGACGACACCGTCGTCATAGATGAAGCCGTCCTCGCGCAGCATGATGCCGTAG
This sequence comes from Mesorhizobium sp. M0166, assembly GCF_040322255.1. Lineage (NCBI taxonomy): Bacteria > Pseudomonadati > Pseudomonadota > Alphaproteobacteria > Hyphomicrobiales > Phyllobacteriaceae > Mesorhizobium > Mesorhizobium sp. M0166. The sequence goes on from NZ_JAMYTD010000010.1 coordinate 81,474, forward strand.
CGGCAGCGGCCGGGCTCGAGCTTCTCCCATGGATTGGTGTAGAGCAGTTCCATGAATTTGGCCGCATCCGGCCCGACCACCTCGATCTTGCCCAGCGTCGAGGCGTCAAACAGGCCGGCCGTCTTGCGCACCGTGACGCATTCGCGGTCGACGGCCGCATGTATGTCCTCGCCTGGCTTCGGGAAATACCAGGCGCGCTTCCACTGGCCGACATCCTCGAACATCGCGCCTTGACGCTCTGCCCAGGGATGGATCGCCGTCTTGCGGGTCGGGTCGAACAGGGGACCCCGCGCGTGCCCGACGATCGAGCCGAACGTCACCGGCGTATACGGCGCGCGGAACGTCGTCAGCCCGACCTGCGGGATCGGCTTGCCCAGCGTCTCGGCGGCAATCGCCAGGCCGTGCATGTTGGAGGTCTTGCCCTGATCGGTCGCCATGCCGTTGGTGGTGAAGCGCTTGACGTGCTCGATCGAGCGCATGCCTTCATGCACCGCCTGGCGAATGTCCTTGGCGGTGACGTCGTTCTGGAAATCGACGAACGCCTTTACCGTCGTATCCGCCCCGGCGCCGGGCGCCGCACCCAGCATGCCGCGCGACCAGCTCTCGCCGGCATCGACCTTCGGCTTGGTGCCCCTGGCCGGCTTGCTGCCGGCGTCCTTGGCCGCCTTGGTGCCCGCAGCATAGGCCTCGTCGATCGTCGCCGACAGCCCGTCGGTGCCGTTGCAGGCGCCGACCGAGACGCAGTCCTGCGCATAAATTCCGGGCACGAAGCGCTTGGTCTCGTCATTGAAGGCGACCTTGCCGCGCGATTGCGAGAACAGATGCACCGACGGTGTCCAGCCGGCCGACATCAAGATCGCGTCAACCGGCATGGTGCGTTCGCCGCCGCCATTCTTCGGCTGCACGGTCATCGACGACACCCGCAGCTTGCCGCCGGCGCGGATCACGGCGCGGCCGAAATTGACCTCTATGCCGAGCGCCCTCGCCTCGTCGATCACCGGCCCGGCCGGGTTGTCGCGCAGATCGACGATCGCCGCCACGTTGATGCCGGCCTTCTTCAGGTCGATCGCCGCCGCATAGGCGGAATCGTTTGCCGTATAGACGCCAACATTCCTGCCGACGGCGACGCCGTAATGGTTGAGATAGGTGCGCGCCGCCGACGCCAGCATGATGCCGGGGCGGTCGTTGTCGGCAAACACCATGTGGCGCTCGATGGCGCCGGTCGCCAGCACCAAGCGTTTGGCGCGAACCTGCCACAGCCGCTCGCGCGGCAGGTCGCGGTCGGGGCTCTGCAGATGGTCGCTGACGCGCTCGACCAGCCCGACGAAATTCTGCGCGTAATAGCCGAAGGCCGTGGTGCGCGGCAGCACGCGGACATTGTCCATCGCGCTCAACTTGGCGACGGCGGATTGCGCCCAGGAAAAGCCGTCCTGGCCTTCAATCTTCGCGCCGCTCTCGAAGCACAGGCTGCCGCCGAATTTCACCTGCTCGTCGGCAAGGATGACGCGCGCGCCGGTCTCGGCCGCAGCCAATGCCGCGGCGATGCCCGCGGCACCGCCGCCAAGCACCAGCACCTCGCAATGGGCGAAGCGCGCCGAATAGTGGTCGGGGTCCGGCTGGTCGGGGGCGACGCCGAGACCGGCGGCGGCCCGGATCTTGGGCTCGTAGAGGTTTTTCCACGCCGCCTTCGGCCACATGAAGGTCTTGTAGTAGAAGCCGGCCGAAAGCATCGGCGAGGCAATGCTGCTGACCGCACCGATGTCGAAGGCCAGCGACGGCCAGCGGTTCTGCGACTGTGCGGTCAGCCCGTCATAGAGCTCCTGTACGGTGGCGCGGACGTTCGGCGTCCTGCGTGCCGCGTCGCGCTTGATCTCGACCAGCGCGTTCGGCTCTTCGGCGCCGGCCGACAGAAAACCGCGCGGCCGGTGGTACTTGAACGAGCGGCCGACGAGATGGACGCCGTTGGCAAGCAGCGCCGAGGCCAGCGTGTCGCCCTCGATGCCGGTATAGGGGCGGCCGTCAAAGCTGAAGCCGGCGATCTTTGCCTGCTTGAGCCGCCCGGCGCCGGCAATGCGGAACGTTGCGCTCATTTGGCGGCTCCCGGCAGCTTCGCGGGCTTCGGCTCGCCGGCCTTGTAGGTCATCAGGAACCTGTCGCTGACGGTGTCGCGCACGGCGTTGAAGAACCGCGCACAGCCATGCATGTGCCGCCAGCGCTCATAGATGATCCCCTTGGGATTGGAGCGGATGAAGAAGAACTTTTCGAAATCGTCGTCGCTCTCGCCGGCGATGTTTGGGGAACGCGCAATATGCGCCTCGCCGGCGTTGCGGAATTCGAGCTCGGGACGCTCTTCCTCGCAATAGGGGCAGCGGATGAGAAGCATGGTTGGTCCTACAGTTCGCCGTGGCCGACGCGAGCGCCGGCAGGTTGGTCGCAAAGCCTCTGGCCCATCGTCACGAAAGGCGCGACCAGCCGGATGCGCTCCTCGATGCTGGCTACCGGGCGGAAAAGGTCGCGATACGCCATATTGCCGACCGAAAGCGTCATCGGTTCGGTCGTCACGATGACGTAGCGCCGCTCGAATTTTTCGCCTTCCTCGAGATCGGCTGGCCGGTTCTCCATAAAGGTGACCACTCTCTGACCCGCGCTCCAGGCGCAGGCGAGTACACCCTCGTCGACGGAAAACGGCCAATCCGCTTCATTGCCGGCGCGGCTGATGGGCTGCAGGCGCACCTCCTCTGGCGTGGGGATATGGAACAGGCCTTGCTCGCCGGCGAGCATCAGCGGCATGGCGACGGCCATCTCGGTCATCATCAGTGCGCCACCGCTGCCGCCGCCGCCTCATCGATGAGGCGGCCGGTGCGGAAGCGCTCTATGGTGAAGGGCGCGTTGATCGGGTGCGGATCGTCCTTGGCGATCGTATGGGCAAAGACGTGGCCCGAACCCGGCGTCGCCTTGAAGCCGCCCGTACCCCAGCCGCAATTGACATAGAGGCCGGGCACCGGCGTCTTGGCCAGGATCGGCGAACGGTCGGGCGTCACGTCGACGATGCCGCCCCACGAGCGCAGCATCTTCATGCGCGTGAAGATCGGGAACATCTCGCAGATAGCGTCGAGCGTATGCTGCAATATGTGCAACCCGCCGGTCTGCGAATAGGAGACATATTGGTCGGTGCCGGCGCCGATGACCAGCTCACCCTTGTCGGACTGCGAGATATAGGCATGCACGGTGTTCGACATCACCACGCAAGGCACCACCGGCTTGACCGGCTCCGACACCAGCGCCTGCAGCGGGTAGCTTTCCAGCGGCATGCGCACGCCGGCCATGTTCATGATCACCGATGAGTGCCCGGCGGCAACCACGCCGACCTTCCTGGCGCCGATGAAGCCGCGCGTCGTCTCGACACCGGTGACCGCGCCGTTCGGCGCCCGCTTGAGGCCGGTGACCTCGCAATTCTGGATGATGTGGACGCCGCGCGCTGAAGCGCCGCGCGCATAGCCCCAGGCGACCGCATCGTGGCGCGCCGTGCCGCCGCGGCGCTGCAGGGCGGCACCCATCACGGGATAACGCGCATCGCGCGAAATGTTGAGCGGCGGGCAGAATTCCTTGGCCTGTTCCGGCGTCAGCCATTCATTGTCGATGCCGTTCAGCCGATTGGCGTGGACGTGCCGCTTCAGCACCTGGATGTCGTGGATGTTGTGGGCGAGCATCATGACGCCGCGCGGCGAATACATGACGTTGTAGTTGAGCTCCTGGCTAAGCCCGTCCCACAGCTTCAGCGCATGCTCGTAGATGCCGGCGCTCTCGTCGTAGAGATAGTTCGAGCGGATGATGGTGGTGTTGCGCCCGGTATTGCCGCCGCCGAGCCAGCCTTTTTCCAATACCGCTACGTTGGTGATGCCGTGCACGGTGGCGAGATAATAGGCGGTGGCCAGGCCGTGGCCGCCGGCGCCGACGATGATGACGTCGTACTCCTTCTTCGGCTCCGGCGAGGACCACTGTTCCTCCCAGCCTCTATGACCGCGCATGGCCTCGCGGGCGATGGCGAATACCGAGTATTTCTTCAACGTCGCAGGCCTCGCAAATGGCGGCCGGGCAGATCAGCCAACCCCGGCGCGCGAGCTGTATCACTAGCGAAACCGTGCTGCCAGCCTTGCACTGTTTGCGACGGCGCTTGCCGTTTTGCGCCGTGGTGAAAAAGAGGCATGCGACGTGATGGGCGATCAAACCACATCCGAAGCACCTCGCAGGTATCGGGTGGTTCGCACCGCCCCGATTTGCGACCAAGCATCCCGATTGCCGGCAAGGGCCGGCGCGAAAAAGGATGCAAAAAATGCTCGCACTTGCCAACAAAGTTGCCATCGTCACCGGCGCCAGCTCCGGCATCGGCCGCGCCACGGCCAAGCTGTTTGCGGAGGAAGGCGCCAAGGTGGTCGTCGCAGCCCGCCGCCAGGCGGAGCTCGATGCACTGGTTGCCGAAATCGAAGACGCCGACGGCACCGCCATCGCTCTTCCCGGTGACGTACGCGACGAAGCCTACGCCAAAGCCCTCGTCGACCTGGCGGTCGGGAAATTCGGCGGGCTCGACATCGCCTTCAACAATGCCGGCTCGGTCGGTAGGATGGGGCCGGTTTCGGAGCTGTCGCTGGAGGGCTGGCGCGAGACGCTCGATACCAATCTGACCAGCGCCTTTCTCGGCGCGAAATACCAAGTGCCGGCGATGATCGATCGCGGCGGCGGCTCGCTTATCTTCACCTCCACCTTCGTCGGCTACACGGTCGGCATGCCCGGCATGACCAGCTACGCGGCGAGCAAGGCCGGACTGATCGGATTGACGCAGGTGCTGGCGGCCGAATTTGGCGCCAAGGGCATTCGAGTCAACGCGCTGCTGCCGGGCGGCACCGACACGCCCTCGGCAACGTTCAAGACACCTGAATCGCGAGCCTTCGTCGAAAACCTGCATGCCTTGAAGCGCGTCGCCGAGCCTGAGGAGATCGCCCGCTCGGCGCTTTACCTGGCTTCCGATGCATCGAGCTTCACCACCGGCACGGCACTGTTCGCCGATGGCGGCGTCTCGATCACCCGGACGTGAAGCGTTTCGCGGTTGGCGCATCGGCGCGCAAGCCAACGTCAGAAAAACCGGTCTTGCTTTTTCCGGCGATTTGACGATTTCGTCTTCTCCTCAAAGACGGATTGGAAACATGCTGCTGATCAGAACCTATATCGCTGCAAGCGCAATCGAAGGCGTCGGCGTGTTCGCCGCCGAGCCGGTCCGCAAAGGCGCGCAGATCTGGCGTCTCGATCCGGACTTTGACCGGCTGATCCCGGTGGAAAGATACGAGACGGCGCCGCCGCACCTCAAGGAGTTGCTCGACAGATATGCCTATCCCAGTCCGGATCGGCCGGGCTTCATGGTCTATGAGGTCGACAATGGCCGCTTCATGAACCACGCCGACGAGCCGAACACCGACTTTTCGCAATATGGCGGGGCCACCGCGACCCGCGACATCGCCGCCGGCGAGGAGATAACCTGCGACTACGGCGAGTTCTTCGAGGGTTTCGAGCAGCTCCACCTGGCTACGGCGTAGCGGCGCCTATCTGGCCCAAGGCGAATTTTGTTCTTGCTTTGTGCCGGCAGCTATGCTACTAATTTCTGTATGGTGCTGATTCACACCGAAGACCCGCCGCCGAGGCGGGTTTTTCGTTTCGGGATCGGCACCGCCTCTCAATCGGCTGTGGACAGCGCCCCTTGATTCTGCTATCAGCCGCCCCAATTCGTGGTGTAACGCGCCGCGGAGGCTTGTGGCTATGGCCGCTTGCCTGTTGATTTCAAACCGAAAGACAGGATTGCACGTGCAGGTACTCGTCCGCGACAACAATGTTGATCAGGCGCTTCGCGCGCTCAAGAAAAAGATGCAGCGCGAAGGCATCTTCCGCGAAATGAAGATGCGCGGACATTACGAGAAGCCGTCCGAGAAGCGCGCCCGTGAAAAGGCGGAAGCCGTGCGGCGCGCCCGCAAGCTGGCCCGCAAGCGCGCCCAGCGCGAAGGCCTGCTGCCGATGACGCCACGTCCGGTCGCGGCCGGTGCTGCCGGTGCCGGTGCTCCGCGTCCGCCGCGGTTCTGACGTCAATTTTTCGTCCTTTTCCAAGGATATCCAAGGTGGCGCGATGCGGAATCGCCGCCACCTTTTTGTTGTGAGTTCGACCCGGTCCGAGAGGACCGGTTGGGAGAGATGCCGGTTCGGAGGGGGAACGGACCAGACGGCGCAGTAAGGACAGGGCAGATATGGACGCAATCACCGTAGAGCGCAGAACCGCGTGGCGCGGCCTCGCCCTGACGGCAGCCCTGCTTTCCGGGATGGCGCTTGCCGGCTGCCAGAGCGTTCCGACCGGCGAGTTCAACAACATCGACAAGGCGCAAGCCTCGAGCGAGAACATCTCCTCGCTGTCGGCGGTGATCCAGCGCAACCCTCAGGATCCGGAAGCCTACAATGTGCGCGGCTCGGCCTATGGCCGCGGCGGCCAGTACCAGGCGGCGCTGAAGGACTTCGACACCGCCATCCAGCTCAATCCGAATTTCTACCAGGCCTATTCGAACCGGGCGCTCATCCAGCGCTTCCTCGGTGACCAGGCAAGCGCGCTGGCCGACTACAACCGCTCGATCCAGATCAATTCCAATTATGACGCCGCCTATATCGGCCGCGGCAATCTCTACCGCAGGGCGGGCCGGGTCCAGGAAGCCTTCAACGATTTCCAGAAGGCCATTCAGCTCGACACGACCGACGCGCGCGCCTATCACAATCGCGGCCTGATCTACCAGAGTCAGGGCCAGCACGCCTTTGCTATCGAGGACTTCTCGACTGCCATTTCGCTGGCGCCGGACGCCTCCGAGCCTTACAACGGACGCGGCCTCTCCTACCTTGCCATGAACGACGAGGACAATGCCTTCGCCGACTTCAATATGGCCATCAAGCTCGACGGCAAGAACGCCGAGGCGTGGTCCAACCAGGCGCTGATCTACGAGCGGCGCGGCGACAAGGTCAGGGCCGCGAAATCCTACCGCGAGGCCGTGCACCTCAATCCGACCTACCAGCCGGCCAAGGACGGCCTGGCCCGCACCAGCGCCGGCTGATCGGGCCGGTTTATCGGGCGGCCCTTTCCACACCCCGACAACCCTGCGTTTACCCTTACCTTGCTGGCGCCAAGTTTTCGGCGGAACGCTCGGCGTGCTCAGCCGTTTGTACAAAGCCATTTGGAAAGGACCCTGCCATGATCAAGAAACTCGCCTGTGCCGCCGCTCTCGCGACGACCGCCGTTGTCGCTCCCGCCAGCGCCAGCAAGCTCCAGCTCGGTGTGCTCGACTGCACCATCGACGGCGGCACGGCCTATCTCGTCACCTCCAACAAGGGTGTTTCATGTGTCTTTCGTCCGCATCGTGGCGGCCCCTCCGAAGTCTATACCGGGGTGATTTCCAAGCTCGGCGTCGATGTCGGCCGGACGCATCAGGGCCAGCTGGTCTGGGCGGTTCTGGCGGCGACCCGCAACCACGATGAAGGCGACCTTGCCGGCAGCTACTATGGCGTGAATGCCGAGGCCAGCGTGGTCACCGGTGGCGGCGCCAATCTCCTGGTCGGCGGCCTCGACAGCGCCTTTTCGCTGCAGCCGCTCAGCGTCCAGGCACAGACCGGCGTCAACCTGGCGGTCGCCGTCACGTCGCTGGACCTGATCCACTCGTTCAAATAGCGGCGTAGCGCGGCTCCCGAGCGGCGGGGCAGCGTAGGTGTCGACCTGCGAATAGCTGCCGAAAGTTCATGGATTCCGGCAGGCCCACTCCGCAGAGAATGGGCCGCCCTGATGTTCAAAGTTGCAGCGCTCCAAGGTAACGGCATGGATCCCAGGATCCATGCAGTTACTGTGACCGAAGATTGCGACGATCCAATTTTGCTTGTCTTCGGTCCAACCAGAAATCTCAACGCCTCGTGATTGTCCCCCATCGCACAAATTTGACATCCGCCCCACCAACGGCGATCAAAACCGCTTGATCTCAACTACGGTTGAGGTTCTAGAAGTCCTCCCCATACTGCGGCATGCGCTCATTTGGATGTGAAGAACGCTCGAATCCTTTAGACCAGCGTCTAAGAAAGCTTGGGGGACTGGATGATCAAAACAAGCACAAACAGGGTCGATTGGCGCGCGCTGTGGGCGAGCGGCGACCTCGCGCGCTTCTGCTTTATCAGCCTCGGCATCCTGCTGCACGCTACCAACGAAACCATGGTGGCAACGGTCATGCCGGCCATGGTCGGCGATCTCGCCGGCGTGCAGCTGGTCGGCTGGTCGCTGGCGATCTACGAGCTCGGCGCCATCGTTGCCGGTGCGGCCGCCGGACGGCTGGTGAGCTATGTCGCGCTGCGCACCAACATGATGGTCGCAGCAATGCTCTATGCCGCCGGCGCGCTGGTCTGCGCCACCGCGCCTTCGATGCCGCTGTTCCTCTGCGGCCGCCTGATCGAAGGGCTCGGCGGTGGCGCGCTGGTGTCGCTGGCCTTCGTCTCGGTCGAGCGGCTGTTTGCCCGCGCGATCTGGCCGCAGCTTTTCGGCGTCATGTCGGCGATCTGGGGTGTCGCCGCCTTCAGCGGGCCGGTGCTCGGCGCGGTCATGACCGAATTGCTGTCCTGGCGCTGGGCCTTCGGCGTCTTCACCCTCGGCGGCACGGCCATGGCGCTGGCAAGCTTCCTCGTGCTCGATACACCTGAAGCAACAAGGCCGCAGGCGACCGGCGGCTCGGCGCCGCCCTTCCCCTTTGCAGCACTTGGCTGCCTTGCCGTCAGCGTCGTGCTGATCGCCACCGCCGGCGTCGACATCGCCCTGCTGCGCTCGTCGCTGCTGCTCACCCTCGGCCTGATCGGCCTGGCGCTGTTTATCTATATCGACGCACTGAAGCCGCGCTCGCGCCTGTTCCCGTCGCGGCTGTTTTCATGGCGCTCGCCGGTCGGCGCGGGCATGACCATGGTTGCGGCGTTCTCGATGGCGACCTGTTCGTTCGCGGTCTACGGACCGCTGCTCCTGACCAGCCTGCACGGTATTCCGATCCTCACCACCGGCTACATCATCGCCGCCGAATCGATCGCCTGGTCGATCCTGTCGATCCTCGTCGCCAATGCGCCGCCGGAGCGCGAACGGCTGATTATCGTCGGCGGCGCGCTGATGATCGCCACTGGCGTCGCCGGTTTCGCCTATACGGTGCCGGCGGGCTCGATCCCGTTGATCCTGCTTTGCGCCTTGCTGCAAGGCGGCGGTTTCGGCATTGCCTGGCCGTTCGTCACGCGTGTCGTCGTGGCATCGGCGCGGGAAGGCGAGCAGACAATCGCCTCGGCCGCTGTGCCGACCATGCAGCGCATCGGTTATGCCGTGGGTGCGGCACTGACGGGCATCGTCGCCAACGCCAGCGGCTTTTCCGAAGGCCTGAACCGCGAGGCCGCGGCAAATGTTGCTACCTGGCTGTTCCTCGCGTTCGTGCCACTCGGCATCCTGGGATGCCTCGCCGCCTTGCGGATTTCGGGGGCGAGCGACACGAAGCCGGCGAAGCTGCCAATCTCCGTGGGGAAGATTGACTAAACCACCACCGTCTTCAGCCGGCCGGCGATCAGTGCGGCGAGCCGCGTCGCCACCTCGTCCTTGCTCATCTCCGGCCATTCCTCGACGCCGGCCTTCGAGACGATCCGCACCTTGTTGCGGTCGCCGCCCATCACGCCCGGAGAACCGCCTTCATGCGAGACGTCATTGGCAACGATAAGATCGGCACCCTTTTTCGTAAGCTTGGCCTGGGCGTTCCTGACCAGGTCCTGCGTCTCCGCGGCGAAACCGACCACCAGCATCGGCCGCTTTTTGTGATGCCCGACACCGGCAAGAATATCGGGATTTTCCACCATTTGCAGCGCCGGAGGTCCCTCGCCCGCCACCTTCTTGATCTTTTCCCCGGCCGAACTTTGAGTACGCCAGTCGGCAACAGCCGCGACGAACACTGCCGCGTCGGCCGGCAGCAGCTGCTCGACCGCGTCCTTCATCTCGACGGCGGTTTCGACGTGCAGCGTGGCGACGCCGGCCGGATCGGCAATGCCGACCGGACCGGAGACGAGACGCACGTCGGCGCCGAGCCTGGCCAGCGCCGCCGCGATGGCGTGACCCTGCTTGCCCGACGAGCGGTTGGCGATGTAGCGCACCGGATCGATCGGTTCATGCGTCGGTCCGGAAGTGACGATGATCTTTCTTCCCGCCAGGGGCTTTGGCCGGCTGTCCAGCAGCGCCTCGACCGCGGTGACAATCTCCAGCGGCTCGGCCATGCGGCCCTCGCCCGCCTCGTTGCTTTCGGCCATCTCGCCTTTCGCCGGGCCGACGAATGCGACGCCGTCCTTACCCAGCGTCGCACGGTTGCGGCGGACCGCCGGGTGTGTCCACATTTTCGGATTCATCGCCGGCGCCATCAACACCTGCTTGTCAGTGGCGATGAGCACCGTCGAGGCAAGGTCGTTGGCGTGGCCGTTGGCGAGCTTTGCCATCAGGTCGGCGGTGGCCGGCGCCACGACCACAAGGTCGGCCTCGCGCGACAGCCGGATATGGCCGATGTCGTGCTCGTCCTGCCGGTCGAACAGCTCGGTGAAGACGTGGTCGGCGGACAGTGCTCCGGCCGCCAGCGCGGTGACGAATTCCTGCGCCGCGGCTGTCATCACCACGCGCACCGAAGCACCGCGCTCGCGCAGCCGGCGGATCAGGTCGAGCGCCTTGTAGGCAGCGATGCCTCCGCCGATGATCAGCAGGATGCGCTTGCCGGAGAGGACACCTCGCACGACCTGGCTGGGGACCGCGACCACCGGAGCTGCAGGATTCTGCAAGCTTGTCAGTTCGCGCAACGTTTTCTCGATCTGGTCGATGCGGTCGGACGAGCCGAGTTGACCTTCGACCGCTGCGCGGATCATGACCCGCGCCTGGTCTTCCATTGACCGGCCATTCTCTGCAGCCAATCGGCGCAGCATATCCTTGACCTCGTCATCAAGGTTGCGGATCGTGATGCTGGCCATGTGATTGCACTTTATCCAAAATCGCCGAAGGCAATGATAGCAATGCAATCAATCGACAACAAGGCGTTAAAGCAGCTTCCAGGCGATGTACACCAGCGTCAATGCGATTACCCACAGCGCCAGCCGGCCGGAGCGGGTGTAGCGCGCCTCGGCCTTGCCGATCGCGTGCGCGGTCCTTTCGTCGAAGCGCAGGCCGTGTTCGGCCATCAGGTCGATCTCACGCGACAGCCGCTCGGTGCGGGCGGCGAGGTCCGGCGCCTGGCGGGCCAGCGCCAGCAGCGCGTTGGCGCCGTCGCGCGCATCGGCCAGCAAAGCGCGCGGGCCGAGATTGCGCGCAATCCAGCCGCTGACCACAGGTTCCGACGTCTTCCACATGTTGAAGGCCGGGTCGAGGGTGCGGGCGACGCCCTCGACAACGACCATGGTCTTCTGCAGCAGCACCAGCTCGGATCGCGTCGCCATGTCGAAGAGGTCGGTCACCTCGAACAGCAGCGTCAGCAGCTTGGCCATCGAGATGGTCTCGGCCGGCTGGCCGTGGATCGGTTCGCCGATCGCCCGGATCGCCTGGGCGAAAGCTGCGACATTGTGCTGGCGCGGCACGTAGCCGGCCTCGAAATGCACCTCGGCGACGCGCTGGTAATCGCGCGTGATGAAGCCATAGAGGATTTCGGCGAGGAAGCGGCGCTCCTTCCTGCCGAGCCGGCCGGCAATGCCGAGATCGACGGCGACGATGGTGCCATCGGCCTCGACGAACAGGTTGCCCGGATGCATGTCGGCATGGAAGAAACCGTCACGCAGCGTATGGCGCAGGAACGACTGGACCAGGTTGGCGGCAATCGCCTTCAGGTCGTGGCCGGCGGCGGCGAGGCCGGCAATATCGTTCAACTTGATGCCGTCGACCCATTCCATGGTCAGCACGTCACGACCGGTGCGCTCCCAGTCGACCGACGGCACGCGAAAGCCGGGATCGTCCTTGGTATTCTCGCCGAGCTCGGAAAAAGCCGCCGCCTCCAGCCTCAAATCCATTTCGATCTTGGTAGTTTGGGCCAGCGTCTCCGTCACCTCCACCGGCCGCAGCCGGCGCGACGACGGGATGTACTTTTCCTGCAGCCGGGCGGCGAGGAAATAGCTCTCGAGATCGCGAAAGAAGCGGCGGCGCACGCCCGGCCGGATGACCTTCACCGCCACTCGCCTAGCGACGCCGTCCTGCAGCGTTTCGGCGGTATGGACCTGGGCGATCGAGGCGGCGGCGACGGCCTCGCCAAAACTGGCATAGAGCTCACCGACCTTGCGTCCGAGCGATGCTTCTATCGCCGCTATGGCCTCGGCCTTGGGAAAGGTCTGCATCTTGTCCTGCAGCATGGCGAGATCAAGCGCGATATCGTTGCCGACGACGTCTGGCCGTGTCGCCAGAAACTGGCCGAGCTTGACGTAGGACGGGCCGAGCCGCACGACCGCCTTGGCCAGCCGGTCGCCGCGCTCATAGGCAAGCGCGCGACGGCGGGTGAATAGCCGGGCCATGCGCCAGCCGAATTTCGGCAGGCCGAAGAGCTCGTCACCGGGCAAGGCCGCGATGACGCCCTCGCGCACAAGCACCCAGCCGGCCCGCACGAGCCTGAAACCAGCGCCGATGCTGCTCATGGCTGGCTGTGCCCTGCCGGTTGCCTGAACTGGCGAAAGGTACGTCGCGTTATGGAAATGCGGGCCAGCCTCAAAGCTTCCAGCCCGAATGAAGCGCGGCGATGCCGCCGGAATAATTGCGAAATGAGGCGCGCTCGAAGCCCGCGCGCGAGATCATCGCCGCGAAATTCTGCTGATTGGGAAATTTGCGGATCGATTCGACCAGATAGGAATATGGCTCGCCATCGCCGGTCACCGCCTTGCCGATCCGCGGGATGGCGTTGAACGACCATGCTTCATAAACCTTGTCGAGCAGCGGCATCTCGACCTCGGAAAATTCAAGGCAGAGAAAGCGCCCGCCAGGCTTCAGCACGCGATAGGCCTCGGCAAGCGCCACATCGATGCGCGGCACGTTGCGGATGCCGAAAGCGATGGTGTAGGCATCGAAAGTAGCGTCGGCAAAAGGCAGTTCCTCGGCATTGGCTTCGACGAAATCGGTATTTGCCGACAGGCCCTTTTTCTCGGCCCGGTCGCGGCCGACGGCGAGCATCGAGCCATTGATATCGAGAACCGTTGCATGAGCGTGCCTGCCGCTCGCCTCGACGATGCGGAAGGCGACATCGCCGGTGCCGCCGGCAACGTCGAGAACGCTCCAGCCCGGCCGCTTCGGTGGATTGAGCCAGGCGACCATGGCGTCCTTCCACAACCGATGCAGCCCGGCCGATATCAGATCGTTCATCAGGTCGTAGCGGTTCGCCACCTTGTGGAAAACATCATTGACCAGGGACTGTTTGTCGCCTGGTCCTACCCGCTTGAAACCATAGGAGGTTTCCATACCGCCCGCAGCAGTGGTTCTTTCAACCGACATCGTTTTGATCCGCCATAAAATCGGCGGGACCATAGCCGATCGATGGTGCGGGCGCTATTGTTTAAGGCGCGGTGTTCGGCCGCGCTTCGAAGCAGGTTCCGGAAAAGTGTCACACGGTTTTCCGACGGGAACTTGCGTCATAAGAAAAAGCCTGACGGGATAATCGAATGCCTTTGAAAGCAGAACTGCACTGCCACATCGAAGGGGCAGCGGCGCCTGAACTCGTCCTGCGCCAGGCTGAGAAATACGGCAAGGATGCCTCGCCCTACATCCAGGACGGCTCCTTCGTCTGGCACGATTTCACCTCTTTCCTCGCCGCCTACGACTTCTCCTCCGACCTGTTCCGCACCGAAGAAGACTATGCGCGGCTGGCCGATCACTACCTGACCAGCCTTGCCCGCGACGGCGCCATCTATTCCGAGGTTTTCACCTCGCCCGATCATGCCAGTAAGGCCGGGCTGTCGCCAAAGGCCTATACCGGCGCGCTCGGCGAAGGCATGGCCCGCGCCAAGGCGAAGACCGGCATCGAAGGCCGCATGATCGTCACCGGCGTGCGCAATTTCGGCGTCGAATCGATCGAGCGGGCGGCGCGTTTCGCCGCCCGCAGCGGGCATCCGCTGGTCACTGGCTTCGGCGTCGCCGGCGACGAGCGGATAGGCGATCTGGAAGATTATGTCAGGGCCTTCGAGATCGCCCGCGAGGCCGGCCTCGGCATCACCGTCCATGCCGGCGAATTGATGGGCTGGGAGAGCGTCGAGGCGGCACTCGACCACATCCGCCCATCTCGCATCGGCCATGGCGTGCGCGCCATCGAGAACCCCGATCTCGTGCGGCGCATCGCCGACGAAGGCGTCGTGCTCGAATGCTGCCCCGGCTCCAACATCGCCCTGAAAGTCTTCGACAGCTTCGCCGACCATCCCTTTCCTGCATTGCGGGCGGCGGGCTGCAAGGTGACGCTCAACTCCGATGACCCGCCCTATTTCTGGACCTCGCTGAAACGCGAATACGACATCGCCGCCGAGCATTTTGCGATGGACGACAAGGCGCTCACCGCCGTCACCAGGACGGCCATCGAGGCAGCCTTCGTCGACAGGAAGACCAGGGCGGCGCTGCTGGGCAGGCTCGGCGCCAAGGGCAGGTGAGTGGTGAATGGATCGCCCGCGCTTCGGTTCGTCAACCGCGAGTTTTTCCGCGCAACCAAGGACTCGCAAACCAGTTCACTATTCACTATTCACCATTCACTATTCACCTGCGCAGTTGGAGAACACCATGAAGGGCGTCACCGTCGTCGACCATCCGCTTGTCCAGCACAAGCTGACCATCATGCGCAAGAAGGAAACCTCGACGGCCGGCTTCCGGCGGCTGCTACGCGAGATCTCGCTGCTGCTCGGTTACGAGGTCACCCGCAATCTGGAACTGACGACGACGACGATCGAGACGCCGATCGAGACGATGGAGGCGCCGACGCTGGAGGGCAAGAAACTGGTCTTCGCCTCGGTGCTGCGCGCCGGCAACGGCCTGCTCGAAGGGCTGCTCGATCTGGTGCCAGCGGCGCGTGTCGCCCATATCGGCCTCTACCGCGACCATGAAACGCTGGAAGCGGTCGAGTATTTCTTCAAGGCGCCGGGCGACCTCGCCGACCGGCTGGTGATCGTCGTCGACCCGATGCTGGCGACCGCCAATTCGGCGATCGCGGCGATCGACAAGCTGAAAGGCCGCGGCGCCACCAACATCCGCTTCCTCTGCCTGTTGGCGGCACCAGAGGGCCTCGAGCGGTTTACCCAGGCGCATCCCGATGTTCCGGTCTTCACCGCTTCCATCGACCGCCAACTCAACGAGAAGGGCTACATCATGCCGGGTCTCGGCGATGCCGGCGACCGCATGTACGGCACCAAATAGGTCCGTTTACCGACTGTTTACGCAAACGGCTGGTTTCCGCATTCGTTAAAGCGGCAAACACCATATCGGACTAAGGATCGGCAACCACAAAGGCCGGTCCATGCTGCGCAAGCTTCTCATCCTTGGCGTGTTTGCCGGAACGTCGGCATCGCTGCCGATCGTCTATCAGTCGAATCCACAGGTAATCGAGCGGCTGTTGAAATCCGCCATCGGAGCCAAGCCGGCCGACACCCAAACCGACCTGAACCTCGCCGCCGTTCCGGACAGGCCGGCGACGCCGCAGCCGCTCGGCCGCAAGGTCGTCGTCACCGCGGACGCGCGCGGGCATTTCATGTCGGCCTTCAAGTTGAACGGCCGCCAGATCGACGGCATGATCGATACCGGCGCGACGCTCGTCGCCATCAACAGCTCGACCGCACGCAGGATCGGCATCTCGCTCAATTCGGCGGACTTCAGCCATCAGGTCAACACCGCCAACGGTGCGATCAAGGCCGCCGTGGTGACGATCGACCGCCTGCAGATCGGCAGGATCACCGTCGAGGGCGTCGAGGCCGTCGTGCTCGACGACAGGGCGCTGCACACCAACCTGATCGGCATGAGCTTTCTGCAGCGGCTCGAAAAATACCAGGTCGAAGACGGCACGCTGCTGCTGGTTCAGTAGACCGTGATCCCGAAAAAGTGGGGACCGGTTTTCGGAGATAGAGCTCATCCGATACCATCGGAATGGCTCTACCCGCGCGGCAGAATCCGCCGGATGACGGTTTTCTCCGTGGCCGGTTTGGAAGTCCCGATCGTATAGGCCGCGACCACGGCGGCCGCGGCCGCTTCGGCATCCCCGGTATTGCGGGCATGGACCAGCGCCAGCGCTTCGCAGGCCCGCACTTCCGCGCCGACCGGCAACAGCCTGGTGATGCCGACCGCGTGATCGATCTTGTCGTCCGGCCGCGTCCGCCCGCCGCCAAGCCCGACCACCGCAAGCCCGATCTCGCGGGTCGCGATGCCGGTGACAAAGCCGTTGGCGCTCGCTTTGACCGCGAATTCCGTTGCCGCCTTCGGCAGATATTTTTCGGGATTGTCGACAAAGTCGGCCGGACCGCCAAGTGCCGCCACCATGCGCGCGAAGATGGCAGCGGCGCGGCCGCCGGCCAGCGTCTCGGCGGCGCGGCGCAAGCCGTCCTGGTTGGACGACACCAGGCCTGCCGATTGCAGCATCTCGGCGGCCAGCGCCAGCGTCACGTCCTCAAGCCGCCCGTCGCGAAAGCGGCCGGTGAGAAAATCGACGGCGTTGCGCACCTCGACCGCATTGCCGGCGGCGGACGCCAGCGGCTCGTTCATGCCGGTGACCAACGCCGAGGCCTTCAGGCCGGCGCCATTAGCGACCTCGACCAGGCTATTGGCCAGGGTGGTTGCGTCGCGCGATTTCTCCATGAAGGCGCCGTTGCCGACCTTGACGTCAAGCACCAGCGAATTGAGGCCGGCGGCCAGCTTCTTCGACAGGATCGAGGCCGTGATCAGCGGCACCGATTCCACCGTTCCCGTCACATCGCGGATGGCGTAGAGCCTGGCGTCGGCGGGTGCCAGATCAGCGGTCTGGCCGATGATGGCGCAGCCAGTTTCGAGCACGGTCTTGCGGAAGCGCGCAACATCCGGCTGGCTGATATAACCGGGGATCGCATCCATCTTGTCCAGTGTGCCGCCGGTATGGCCCAGACCCCTGCCGGAAATCATCGGCACATAGGCGCCGCAGGCAGCGACGATCGGCGCCAGCATCAAGGAGACATTGTCGCCGACGCCGCCCGTCGAATGCTTGTCGGTGACCGGGCCGGGCAGATCCGACCAGTCGAGCACATCGCCGGAATCGCGCATCGCCATTGTCAGCGCCACCGCCTCGTCGCGGCTCATGCCATTGAAGAATACCGCCATGGCGAAAGCGCCGACCTGCGCGTCGGTGACGGTGCCGGCGGTCAGGCCCTCGATGAAGAACGCTGTCTCCTCAGCCGAGAGCTTCTGGCCATCGCGCTTGCGGCGGATGATTTCCTGGGGAAGCATCAGGCTTCGATCCTGTGCTCCGGAAGCCCGTCCTGAAAAACACGCTGCAGGATGGTCGCCAGCCGCGCGCCGCCGACCGGCGCCATGTCCTTGGTCTCCTGATGCGACAGCTCGGCTCCGGTCATGCCGGCGGCAAGGTTGGTCACGACCGAACAGGCGGCGACGCGCAGCCCGAGGAAGCGGGCGAGAATGACCTCCGGCACCGTCGACATGCCGACCGCGTTGGCGCCCATGACGCGCGCCATGCGGATCTCGGCGGGCGTCTCGAAGCATGGGCCGGAGAACCACATATAGACGCCCTTGTGCAGCGTGGTACCGGTGGCCTTCGCCGCCTGCTCGATGGCGGAGCGGAGACCGGCGTCGTAGGCTTCGGTCAGGCCGACGAAACGGCGGTCGCTCGGTTCGCCGATCAGCGGGTTGGAGCCCGAGAAATTGATGTGGTCGGTGATCAGCATCACCGAGCCCGGACCCATCCCGGGATCGACCGAACCGGCGGCGTTGGTGAGGATCAGCCTGGAGATGCCGAGGCCGGCGAGCACCTCGAGTGCCGGCCGCATCGCGGCCGCGTTGCCGTGCTCGTAATAATGCGCCCGGCCGGACAGCATCAGCACCGGCGTGCCGGCAAAGAGCCCGGCCACCACCTCGCCGGCATGGCCGCTGACGCCGCTTCGGGGAAACCCCGGCAAGTCGGCGTAGGAGATGCGCACCGCATCCTGGACCTGGTCGACAAGCCCGCCAAGCCCTGACCCCAGCACCAAGGCGGTGGTCGGCGCCAGCCCGTCCAGCCTTTCGACCAGGTGATCGAGCGCTTCCTTCATTTCAGCACATCGCCTTCAAACCCGTATGGCAGCAACTCGCCCATGGTCACGGTCTCGACCACACCGCTATCATCGCAAAGATAGAACTTCGTTTCCGGCCGGCAAAATTCGGCCAGCCGCTGCCGGCAGCCGCCGCAGGGCGAGCATTTTGCCACGCGTTCGGCGATCACGGCGATTTCCGTGATTTTGCCGCCGCCGCCCATGATGTAGTTGGCAAGTGCGGTGGTTTCAGCGCACCAGCCCTCCGGATAGGACGCGATCTCGACATTGGCGCCGGTGAAGACACGGCCGTCCTCGGTGCGCAACGCCGCGCCGACCGGAAATTTCGAATAGGGCGCATAGGCCTTGGCCATGGCGGCTTTCGCCGCTTCGAACAGATCATGAGCCATGATAAATCAGCGTTCCTTGACATAAGGCACGCCGCCGGCGCGCGGCGGGATTGCCTTGCCGATGAAGCCTGCAAGCAGGATGACGGTCAGCACATAGGGCAGCGCCTGCATGAATTGCACCGGCACCTTGCCGATCAGCGGCAGCGGCGTGCCTTGCAGGCGGATCGACGCCGCGTCGAGGAAGCCGAACAGCAGGCAGGCGAACATGGCATTGACCGGCTTCCATTTGGCGAAGATCAGCGCGGCCAGCGCGATGTAACCCTTGCCGGCGGTCATGTCCTTCACGAAGCCGCCATTCTGCACCATCGACAGATAGGCGCCGGCAATGCCGGTGAGCACGCCGGTGCAGATCAGCGCCCGGTAGCGCAGCCAGGCGACGGATATGCCGGCGGTATCGACCGCGGCCGGGTTCTCGCCGACGGCGCGCAGGCGCAAGCCGAAGCGGGTGCGAAACAGCACCCACCAGGTGAACGGCACGGCCAGGAAGGCGAGATAGACCAGCACGGAGTGGCCGGAGATGAGTTCCGAATAGATTGGCCCGAGGATCGGCACGCTCCTGAGCGCATCCGCGCCAGGCCAGATGATTGCTTCGAAGCGCTCGCCGGCGGCCAGCGCCGGCGTGCGCCCGCCTTGCTGGAACCAGGCCTGGCCGAGCATGATCGTCGATCCGGCGGCAATGAAATTGATCGCGACACCAGAGACGATCTGGTTGCCGCGATGGGTGATCGAGGCAAAGCCGTGGATCAGCGCGAAGGCAACCGAGATGAGGATGGCCATGCCGAGGCCGAGATAAGCCGAGTGGAAGACCGAGGCGGCGGCCGCACCGGCGAAGGCGCCGACCAGCATCTTGCCCTCGAGCCCAATATCGAAGACGCCGGCGCGCTCCGAATAGAGGCCGGCGAGGCAGGCGAGCAGCAAAGGGACCGACAGGCGGATGGTCGAGTCCAGGACCTGTACGATGGCGTTGAAGAAATCCATCTCAGGCGCCCTTCCCCTTGACCGCTTCCATGCCGACCGATCTCGGGCTGAGCGAGGCGAACAGCGCCTGGACATAGGGCCGGAACATATGCTCGAGCGCGCCGGCGAACAGGATGACCAGGCCCTGGATGATAACGATCATGTCGCGGCTGATCGCCGGCATCTCGAAGGCGAGCTCGGCGCCGCCCTGGTAGAGCATGCCGAACAATATTGCGGCAAGCACGATGCCGACCGGGTGCAGGCGTCCCATCAGTGCCACCGCAATGCCGACGAAACCGGCGCCCGAAACGAATTCGAGCGCGACATTGTGCTGGTCGCCCATCGTCGGGCTGAGCGCCATCATGCCGGCCAGTGCGCCCGAGATCATCATGGCGATGATGATGATACGTATCTCCGAAATGCCGGCATAACGCGCCGCTTTCGGGCTGTGGCCATAGGTGCGCATCTCATAGCCCAGCTTGGTGCGCCAGATCAGGGCCCACACCAGAAAGGCCATGGCCAGCGCCAGCAGCGAGCTGACATTGAATGGCGCCGAACGGATCTTGGCGCCGAACAATTCGATGACCCAGTTGAGCTTCGGCAATTGTGCGCCTTCGAGGAAGGTACGCGTCTGCGGCGCCATCGAGCCGGGCGGCTTCAGCATGCCCACCAGAGCATAGACCATGACACTAGCGGCGATGAAATTGAACATGATGGTGGTGATGACGATGTGCGAGCCGCGCTTGGCCTGCAGATAGGCCGGGATCAGCGCCCACAGCGCGCCCATCGCCGCGGCGGCGACAATGGCAATCGGGAAGGTCAGCCACCAGGGCAGCACGCTGTCGAAGGTCAGGCAAACGATGCCGATGCCGAGACCGGCGATATAGCCCTGGCCCTCGCCACCGATGTTGAACAGGCCGCAATGCGCCGCAACCGCCACCGAAAGCCCGCTGAAGATGAAGGTGGTGGCATAGAAAAGCGTGAACGCGATGCCTTGGCCGCGACCGAATGCACCCTCGACCAGGACGACGGCTGCGCGCAGCGGGTTCTCGCCGACCAATATGACGACGAAGCCGGCAACGACGAAGGCGACGAATAGATTGATCAGCGGGATCAGCACGTAATCGGCCCAGGCCGGCAGCTTGGCATAGGGAGTGCTCACTCGGCGGCCTCCCGATGCTCGACGCCGGCCATCAGCAGACCGAGCTCACCCTCGGTCGCCTCCGGGCCGCGCTCGCCGACGATGCGGCCGGCGAACATGACCAGGATGCGGTCGGAAAGCGAGCGGATCTCGTCGAGCTCGACCGAAACCACCAGCACCGCCTTGCCCTGGTCGCGCATGGCGATGAGGCGCTTGTGGATGAATTCGATGGCGCCGACATCGACGCCGCGCGTCGGCTGACCGACGATCAACACGCCGGGATCTTGTTCCATTTCCCGCGCCAGCACGATCTTCTGCTGGTTGCCGCCGGAGAAATTGGCGGTCTTGAGGCGGCAGTCGGCCGGTCGGATGTCGTATTTGACGATCTTGTCCCTGGCATCGTTACGGATGGCGTCGATGTCGAGGAACGGCCCCTTCAGATAGCGCTCGTCGTCCTGGTAGCCGAGAATCGAATTCTCGTTCTCCTCGAAGGCCAGCACCAGGCCGACATGATGGCGGTCCTCCGGCACATGGGCAAGGCCGCGCTCGCGCAACTCACCGGGATCGGCGGCGCCGGTCAGGTCGATCGGCTTTCCGTCGAGCATAACGGAGCCCGAAACGGCGTGCCTGATGCCGGAAATCGCCTCGAGCAGTTCGGACTGCCCGTTGCCGGCGACGCCGGCAATGCCGACGATCTCGCCGGCATGGACGTCGAAGGAGACGTCGTCGACCATGGTGACGCCGCGGGAATCCTTCACCGTCAGGTTCTTGACCGCGAGCTTGACGCCGCCGGCCTTCGCCTCGCCCTTCTCGACGCGCAGCAGCACGCGCCGGCCGACCATCAGCTCGGCCAGCTCCTCGACCGTGGTCTTCCTGGTTTCGCGCGTCGCCACCATCGTGCCCCGGCGCATCACCGAGACCGTGTCGGTGATCGCCATGATCTCGCGCAGCTTATGGGTGATCAGCACGATCGTCTTGCCCTGCTCCTTCAACTGCCTGAGGATGCGGAACAGATGGTCGGCCTCGGCCGGCGTCAGCACGCCTGTCGGCTCGTCGAGAATCAGGATCTCGGCGCCGCGATAGAGCGCTTTGAGGATTTCGACGCGTTGCTGCAGGCCGACCGGCAACTCCTCGATGATCGCGTCCGGATCGACTTCGAGCCCGTATTCGCGCTCGAGCCGCTCCAGCTCGGAACGCGCCTTGGCGATGCTCTTCTTCAGCAGCGCATCGCTTTCGGCGCCGAGAATGACGTTTTCCAGCACCGAGAAATTGTCGACCAGCATGAAGTGCTGATGCACCATGCCGATGCCGAGCGCGATCGCATCGTTCGGCGTCTTGATCGATGCCGGCTGGCCGCCGACACGGATTTCGCCGGAATCGGCCTGGTAGAAACCATAGAGGATCGACATCAGCGTCGACTTGCCAGCGCCGTTTTCGCCGACGATGCCATGGATGGTGCCGCGCATAATCTCCAGATTGATGTCGCGGTTGGCGCGCACGGCGCCAAAGCTCTTGTCGATGCCGATCAGCTCGATTGCGGCTTGCGCCATGCAGCCTGTTCCCACTGTTATTTTTTTACCGCTTGGTCAAACGCCTAGCATGACGCCCAGTCTGTGCCAATTGGGTCCGTACCGATTGGCCGGAGCAGGGTTCACTCTCGACAAATCCCGCCATGCTTGTCAATTTCCAACGTGGCCGCAGCCTGCACAATCGCCTGATCGAGGATTTCAAATGACCATGCCCGAGGATCGGCTGACGACGCTGGAAATCCGCGCCGCCGAGCAGGAGAAGACGGTCGAGGAACTGTCCGGCCAGATCGCCGAGCAGTGGAAGGTGATCGAGCGCATGCAGCGCAAGCTCGACGCGCTGGCCGAGCGCTTCCTGGCGCTGGAGGAACAGGCCGCACCCGACGTGCCGGTGACCAAGCCGCCGCACTGGTGAGCGGCTGACAATGCAAAACCGCCGGGCTTTCACCCGGCGGCTCGTCAGTCTGCAATGTCGATCAATCAATACGGGCAGGCATTGTCCGACATGTAGTCGTGCACCTTGATGGTGCCGGCAATGATGTCGGCCTTGGCTTTTTCGACCGCCGCTTTCATCGCATCGTCGACAAGCGCCTTGTTGTTGTCGTCCATGGCGTAGTCGACGCCGCCTTCCTTGAGGCCGAGATCGTTGACGCCTGCCGTGAACTTGCCGTTCTTGGCATCCATGAAGGTGTTGTAGACGGCAACGTCGACGCGCTTGACCATGGAGGTCAGCACCTTGCCGGGCTGCAGGCCGTTCTGGTTGGAATCGACGCCGATGCCGAGCTTGCCGGCGTCGGCCGCTGCCTGCAGCACACCGACACCGGTGCCGCCTGCCGCTGCGTAGACCACGTCGGCGCCCTGGTCGATCTGCGTCTTGGCGATCTCGCCGCCCTTGGCCGGATCGTTCCAGGCTGCCGGCGTATCGCCGGTCATGTTCTGGATGACGTCGGTGGCGCCGGCCGCCTTGGCGCCGCCGACATAGCCGCAGCCAAACCTGCGGATCAGCGGAATGTCCATGCCGCCGACGAAGCCGACCTTCTTGGTCTTGGAAGCCATCGCCGCCATCACGCCGACGAGGTACGAGCCTTCCTGCTCCTTATAGACCAGGGAGCGGACATTGGGCTTGTCGACGACCATGTCGATGATGGCGAATTTGGTATCGGGGAACTCGGTGGCGATCTTGTCGAGCGCGTCAGCCCAGGAGAAGCCCGCCATGACGATCGGGTTGCGGCCGTCCTCGGCGAAGCGGCGCAGCGCCTGCTCGCGCTGGGTGGCGTTGCTGACCTCGAATTCCACATAGGGGATGCCGGTCTCGGTCTTGAACTTTTCAGCGCCGTGGAAGGACGCCTCGTTGAACGACTTGTCGAACTTGCCGCCGAGATCGTAGAGGATCGCGGGTTGAATATCCGCGGCGAAGGCCGGAAGAACCATTGCAGCTGCGGCCATGAGGCCAAGTACGATACGTTTCATGTGATCCACACCCCTGTCGGTTATTTGTCCATTATGCACCGCATGCCGGCCCGGTTCTCCGGCAGGCATGCGGCGTCAGGCAGGAGTGTCTTCCTCCCGCTTCGGGTCAATTTGGCACGGCCCGAAACAAAATTCACGTGGAATTTTGACCCTTTGGAAAAGCATGGCGCCGCATCGCGGCGCCACAGCATATTCATTGCGTCAGGGCGTAAGATCAGGCGGAGGCGGCGGCCGGAATGGCGCAGGAGACGCCGGTTCCCTGCAGGCCGCAATAGCCGTAGGGGTTCTTCGCCAGATATTGCTGGTGGTCTTCCTCGGCGAAGTAGAATTCCGGCGCCGGCGCGATCTCGGTGGTGATCTTGCCGCGGCCGGCGCCGCGCAGCGAAGCCTCGTAGGCATCGCGCGAGGCGATCGCAGCCTGGTACTGCGCGTCGCTGAACGTATAGATCGCCGAGCGGTAGGTGGTGCCGACATCATTGCCCTGGCGCATGCCTTGCGTCGGGTCGTGACTTTCCCAGAACAGCTTCAAAAGCTCGGCATAGGACACGATCTTCGGATCGTAGACGACGAGCACGACTTCGGCATGGCCGGTGAGCCCGGTGCAGGTTTCCTGATAGGTCGGATTGGGCGTCACGCCGCCCGCATAGCCGGCCGCCGTGACCCAGACGCCCTCGACCTGCCAGAACAGGCGCTCGGCGCCCCAGAAGCAACCCAGCCCGAACATCGCCGTTTCCATCCCTTCGGGATAAGGACCCTTGAGCGGCCTGTTCGAGACAAAGTGCTTCGACGCCGTCGGGATCGGCCGGTCGCGGCCCGGCAACGCCTCGGAGGGCTTCGGCAGGTTGAGCTTCTTGTTCAGCATGTCGCTGAGAAACATGTGCGGGTTCCTTTTCTTCTTGGTTGAGCTTTTCCCGCGACGCAGGGGCCGGGAAAGCTGGAAATTTCAGGTTGCGGCGAACCGCCCGCTGGGGCGCTGCCGCCTGTAGCCGATGGCATAAAGAATAAACGCCAGCACCGCGAACACGGCGAAGCCGGGCTGGCTGAGCACCCAGGCGATGGCACCGTCCCACAGCAACGGATTGACCTTGTCGCGGACGAAGCTTTCGAAGGCGCTGCGCGTATCCGGCGAGACCGCGAGCCAGCTGGTATTGAGCGGGGTCATCACCAGCGCCGAAGCCGCCACCGAGCGGGTCGCGTCGAGCACGGCCATGATGACCGAAACCGAAAGCGAGACCATTGCAGCGAGACGAAAGACGAAGCGGAACATCCGGACCCTTCCTCCCCAGGAGTTTATCAGAATGTCGTATCGGACTGTTAGATAGGATCTACTTGCTTGGCCTGCAATCGCGACACGCGAAGTTGAACCCGCGACCGCCGGTTCGCCGGAACCGGTGGCCCGCCGGACGGCAAGCACACCTCCACCAATCGTTTCGATGCGCTCCCAATGGGTGCTCCGATAACATGGACTGAGCATCCCTATCCGGCAAAGCGAATAGACTGCCGTTATGTCTTGGCATTCGGCACCGGATCGACTAGATGAGCCCCGCGCCTGTTGCTTTAACGGCTCAGGTGCGGGAAAGGGTATCCGCTGGTTGACGGCGCCCACGGCCGGAATCCGGTCCGGACTCCCAAGGGAGATGCATCTCCCCAACCCGCGCGGCGAAACCGGCCGCAGCGAAAATGCTAAAGACGGAGAGGTGGCCGAGTGGTTGAAGGCGCACGCCTGGAAAGTGTGTTTACGGGAGACCGTAACGCGGGTTCGAATCCCGCTCTCTCCGCCAGATAATCCCAAGAAACCCTTTATTTTCGGGGCGTTTGGTAAGGTTCGATTAGTAGCCTACTAATCACTAGGGTCAAATCTCCATCAACTGGCTGCCGCCAATGGCCGAGATGGGCGGAAGACCGACATTCGTTGACAGAAAGACATCACCGTCGCAGCGTTGTCTAAAAACGGGGAGGTTTCTCGATGTCAGTGGAAGTTCGGGCTGCCTCGGAGGCAGACTTTGACGCGCTCGTTCGGCTCAATCAGGTGGTTCAGAGTCTCCATGCTGAATTGCATCCAGACGTTTTCAAACAGGCAGCCGATCCGTCTGCGGTGAGGACATTCTTAGCAGCGCGGCTGGCTGATCCGAGGAGCTCGATCGCGATTGCTGAGATTGATCGTGCTCCAGTCGGCTACGTCTGGTTTGAAATTCAGTCGCTGCCAGAAACGCCGTTTATTTTCCCTCGGCCCCGGATCTATGTGCACCACATCTCGGTTATGCCGGAAGCTCGTCGTCGTGGAGTTGCCACAGCTTTGATGTGCCATGTTGAACAGCGAGCTGCTTGCGCAGGTATTGACGAAATTGCGATGGGCATCTGGGCAGCCAATCTCGACGCGCGGCATTTCTTTGGGTCGCAAGGATGCGTTCCGTACAACATTGCACTTCGCAAGAAGCTTGCGAGAGTCAGCTAAGGGTCAGCAAGCGGACCTTTTTCTTCAGCGATGGCACGACTTGCAACAAAATTGGCAATTCTGTCTTCTGCAACTAACGGCAGTATCCTGCCCACCTAGCGCAGCCATAAGTTTGCGTCGTTTCTCCAACGTGTTCCCGCGCCGGTAAGCCGCCTCAGGACCTCAGATGCGACATGTGCCAAGGCGCTTAGTTCGTTATGGTTCGCGGCATGCGGACCACCGCTCTCTCCGCTAGCAAATCACAAATCCAGAACCGTGACAGCGACGACAGTTCGCTCCAACTGTAGATCAGCCCGCACCCAACCGGCCCGCGCTCCACCAGAGCACGGGCTTTGATAGGCTCTGCACTGTCGCTACGCGTCTAGCGCGGAACCGCTTGTATTCCCGCGACTGAGCGCTCTGTTTCGGTGGAGAAAACCACGAAGGCAAAGATCAGCACGGCGACAGCGACAATCATCGAGCCGGTGGCGACGATCGGCTCGAGCGCCGGATTTCCCTGCAGCATCAGGTAAAGAGCCGGCAGCATCACCACCAGGCCGAGATTACAAAGTTACAGGTTCGCATCCTGTCGGGTGCAGCATTGCCGCAGTTCGCTAGCCGACAACTATTCCTGCTGGAATTGACAGGGCCAATCTTCAGGCCTCGTCAAGCCAGAAGGCAACTCGGTCCGGGCGTCTCCGCAAGCCATGTTGAGCTGCCACTGGGACAGACCCGCCGAATTGGAAAGGTCGACGCCCTCGATACGGGTCAGAAAGAAAAAGGCGCGGTCAAAGTCTATCGGCGCGGTGAACCTCGCTCCTCGGAAGTCCGCCCGTGCGAGATTGGCAAACGAGAAGCGGCTGCCGCTGATATCGGCGTCATGGAACTGCGCACGCCCCAGTTCTGCCTTTGTGAAATCAACATTGGTCAGATTGGCGTCCTGGAAATTCGAGCGCTGCATTTCCGCGCTCGCAAACACAGCGCCCTGCGCGTCCATACGGCTGAAGTCGGTCCTGTAGCCCTCGATTCTGTCAAACCGGGCGCCTTTGGCGGTCGAGTCGGCCAGGGAAGCACGCACAAGCGTTGCCTTCTCAAGATTTGCCGCACGGAGATTGGTGTTCCTGAGGTCGGTCGAAGTGAAATCAACACCGAACAGATTCGCCCCGCTCAGGTCCTGTCCATCTAGGATGAGAAGCTTCTTGTCACACTCTTGCCAATTGACGCCAGGCGTCGCGGCTGCGTCGCAATTTTGAGCGGCAGCGGCGTTCTGCCAAGCAAACACAGTGCAAACCGCTAGAACCAAGCCGGATGTGCCGTAAGCTCTGGTTCGCCTCAAAGTCATTGTTGCTGGACCCCTGCTACTCGCCGACACTCACCCTTACCACATCTGCTGACACTCGAGCCACGGTGACCACATGGCTGTGCTCGCGGCGCAGTGGGTCAAGCCTGGTGTGAAGCTCCGCGTCAAACACCTTCGCGGCGAATTCTAGGCGGCCAGCTTACATTAGCCAGAGTGAACAGAACGTGGTTACGGGCCAGGCCTTCACACCTTCGCCTTGCACCAGCCCGCCCACCTAGCATGCCCCGCCATCGCGAACGGCCCAGCACGGGCAAAAGACAAGCTCCTTCCTGGCGCTGCGCCGCGTGCAGTCGGAACAAATGGGATCGACGCCGGTTAACAATCGAAGGGACCGCAAACGAAGCGGTATGATGATGATTGATATTTTTAGCTTCGAACTGGCCAATGCCAGGCTGCGCGTTAAACGGGCCGAGCGCTCGCTGAAGCGTGCGAATGAACTGTTGTTGAACGATGGCTGTGTCGCCGTCAATCTCGCGTTGTGCGACCGCATACGGTCTGAGCAAAAACGCGTCATTGAGGCCCGGGAACGCATGACGAAGATCGATCGGAATTGACCCATGATGCTCGCGACCCTCCACCTTGAAACTGCGAGATACGGCGACGAATATCGCGTCGCAAGGCTCGCGCTGCTGAGGCAGCAAATGATACGGCACATCAAGCGCACAGACGCCTCGGCGCAGAAAGTCGAACAATCGCTGGCAAGATTGGCCGAAGCAAACACGCTCGGGGACCGGCTCGCGCAACAGTAGGTCCGCGCGCTACCGTCGTTTGACGATGACCCCGTCATGCTGCGTCGCCAACAACAAGGCTGCATCAACGTCGCACCTGCGCTCGCTGGGCGTCGCGCCCCAAAAGCACAAGGCAGTCGTTTCGGCGAAGATCCAAGAAGTGTCGATGTTTTCACCTTCCTAGGGACGCAGGCACAACGCCAGAATGAAGGCCGCGACAAGCAGCATGGCAGGCAGAGGGGCGCGCGAAGGCTACTGCGCGGCTTTCATCTCGCCGCACCCTTGCCTCAGATCAGCCTACAACCAATCGGCCCGCGCTTCACCAGAAGCACGGGCATTGATAGCTCGGCACCATCGCTGCCTCGTCTAGCGCGGGACCGCTTGTACTCCCGAGACCGAGCGCTCTGTTTCGGTGGAGAAAACCACGAAGGCAAAGATCAGCACGGCGGCAGCGACAATCATTGAGCCGGTGGCGACGATCGGCTCGAGTGCCGGATTTCCCTGCAGCATCAGGTAAAGCGCCGGCAGCATCACGACCAGGCCGAGATTATAGACGCCATAGTGGATCATCGCGCTCCTGCGGGCAGCCTTCGCCGGGTTCAGCGCATAATAGCCGCCGAATATTGCACTGGTGACCCAACCCAGCAGGTTGATGTGCGCGTGAGCCGGAAACGCGCCGTGATCGCCTGAAATTGCCATCTGCAGGCCAGCGGCAATTCCCAGAATAAGAAAGACGATGGCTGTCTTGAAAAAGAGTTCCGAAACCTTAGGCATGTCATTCTCCCAAACCCGTTTTGCCGCCGCATCATGCTTTGTTTCCGGCGACCTTGCCAAGGGGACCGTCGGGCCTGCCGAACCATTTGTTGGCAGCCTGACGGCCCGTTGGCGGCCGGCCACCGGGTCTGGCCGGTTTGCGAGGCCAGCCGGCAAAAAATATGCGCTCACGCTAATTTGATTGCAATATCACCCGCCAGGCTTCCATGTCGTTCTCACAAGGGAAGTGTCCTGCACGATGGTGGTGCCATACGCGCCAAAGGTCTGCCCTTCAGTGTTGCAGCAAGGCCTCGCCAAACCTCTCCCACAGCTGTGCGCAATCTGTTGCTCTGAGGCTGGGGGTTCCGAGTGGGCCATATCTGATGACGGCGGCGTGAACATCATAGCCAACGATAGGTGCATTGGCGACAAAGTGGATAGCCTCGCCCAATCGGCGAGAGCCAATTGGCGCATCGGTTTTGTTGGTGATGTCGAAGACACCACAAATATCCACTTCCTGATTTCTGGCTGCCAACGCAGCTTCCATTACCTGTTCGTGCATCATCGAAATCTCTCCTAACGGTCTAAGTCTAAGAACCGCGGCTTGTGCTGGCCCGGCAACTGACAACCGGCAAATCGAAGTGCCTTTTGCAGCATCTCGATTGGCTCTTGCTGCGAGCCACTCCGCCCGCTCCCGCGGCAGGCCTATAAGGCAACTGCCAGCGAAATCCGCAGGCACGTCCACGGTCGCATCAAACACGGCCCACGTGCCAGTCGGCTCCTGAACGGGCAAAAACCTCATAACAGCGCCTGCTAATATACTATACCGACTGTGAGGACGGGACTTTTTTCCTGCATCAACTAAACGAATGAGAGCTGGTGTCGAAGTGCCGGGCGACGCTCGTCGAAAACAAGTCGTCGGCGACATCGCCAGGATCGAAGGTGCGCCTGAGCTGCGATCCGGCCGCATTCGGGGCTCGCCGACAGGGACAAGCACAAGATGCCGGAGACAAGCGCGGCCAAATGTTCAACCAGAATCGCGATTTCGTTGCGGATAGATGGTCTCGCCGCGCTTCAGCATCTCCACGAACGCCGCGATCTTCTTCTTGCGTCCCGCTTCGGTCTTCATGTTGTGGGTGCGGAAGGCGAGCGCGAAGCGGTTTTGCCCGCTGAGCTTTGCCAGCATCTCTTTCGCCCTGGGCTCGGCGTCTATTGCCGCCTGCAGATCGTCGGGGATCTTCATCTCCTTACCGCTCTTGTAAGCGCGCGCCCAGCGGCCATCGGCCTTGGCTGCCTCGACTTGCTTCAGCCCGTGCTCGGTCATCCGGCCCCCCTCAATCAGCCGGGCGACATTGTCGACATTGATCTGGCTCCAGGTGCTCTTCTTGCCGCGCGGGGTGTAGCGCTGCAGGTAGCTTTTGCCGTCCAACGCCTTTCGCACCGCATCGATCCAGCCCCAGCACAACGCCACATCGATGGCTTGCTTCGGCGTGATCGACGGCAGCCCCGAATCGAGCTTATGGATCTTGATCCAGACTTCGTCCTCGCTGTCGTGATGCTCGCCAAGCCAGGCATGGAAGCTTTCGGCATCCCTGAACTCGCGCACCTTGGTGGGGTCGACCTTGACGGGCGCCATCAGCCGGTCCGCCCGTGACACAGGTGCGTAACGACGCCCAACCCCTTGCCAGCCGCGCGCGCGCCCATATCAGTTCCAAGTCCGCAATCCGCAGGCCTGATGGTTCCCGCCGGCACGCATTCAGCCCGCACGATTGGGCGTGCCGAGGACATGGGATTTCGGCGGCAGCATGACGTCGTCGAATGTCTGCGTGAACATCGCCGCCGCAAAGAAAGCGACGGCGCGCAGGGTTTCGGTGCCGGTGTTGACGAGGTCGTGCCGGACCGGCGTCGGAAGTACCAGGACGCTGCCGGGCCCGACCGGGTGGGTGGTGCCGCCCTCCATATGTAGCTCGCCGGTGCCGGCGATGATGTATTGCGTCTCCTCTGTGGCGTCGCTGTGCCAGCCGAGCCGCTTGCCGGGCTCGATCTCGTAGACAATGACCGAGGACTGGGTGGTGCCGTGCCCGCCGTAAACCGCGAAAGCGCCGGCCCATTTGACCGACGGGTCGTCCTCAGCCCAAACCGTCGAACGTTCGAGCCTGTCGGATGCGACGACTGCTGTCATGGCTTCGTTCCTCTCAGCGAATTGCGAACACGAATCTAGATGATTTTTCTAGTCTGCGTCAGCAAAACTGGCTGCCAACCGTTTCCTCGCCCATTGCGCGTGACGATTTGTTGGGCCGCGATCCAACCTATTCTACTCTCGGGCCGGCTCACTGAGCCGATTCCCCAATGCAACCAAGCCTTTACCTTTTAGCCAGTTTGGAGTTGCCCCCTGCGTTGCGTTCGTGGTCCGGTACAACCAGGGCGCTCAATGCGACATTCGGCAACGGTCGCCTTACCGACCGTCAAAGCAACATACCGTCAAGCCAACACAGGAGATAGCAATGGGCATTTTCGACAGTATCAAAGGTGCGATTTTCGGAAACGCGGTTGCGGCCGAAGCGCCGCCGGCGCAACCGTCTCCCGCGCCTGCTTCGAGCACGGCCACCCAGCCGACGGCGCCTACCCGATCCGCTCCGGCTGCAACCCCGGCCCTGGCCGCGCCGGCCGCGCCGTCCTCTGCCCCGGACATCGCTGCCATTCTCGACAAGGCGGTGGCCGCAAAGGGACAAAAGCTCAACTGGAAGAATTCGATCGTCGATCTGATGAAGGCTCTGAATATCGACAGCAGCCTCGGCGCCCGCAAGGAGCTTGCCCACGAGCTGAACTACACCGGCGACATGAACGACACCGTAACGATGAATCTGTGGCTGCACGACGCACTGATGAAAAAGCTGGCCGAGAATGGCGGCAAGCTTCCGAGCGACCTGGCCGCCTAGAGTCATAAAATTGAGACCGATCCCGGCCGCCGGGATCGGTCTTTGGCGACGTGGCATGGCACAAAAGCGCTGCCGCCTCGCGCCTGGATTGCCTCGCGCAAAACCGACGATTTCGGTCGCTGGCCCCACGCTGGTAGGACCACCATTTCGCTGGTGAAACGCGACGTTCGGCGTATCATTCTCCCGGGAGAGGGTTCATGGTGGGAGGAAGCCAATGAACGTGGTGCAGCGGGTGACGGTCGCCGACTTGACGGCCCAAGAGCTTGTTTCATCTGCGCTTTCACGGTTCGGCGCCGGCGACACCATATCGACGAGGGCGATGCTGGACATCGTTCGCAGGACGGCCCCTGCCTGCCGCGACAGTGACGACGATCTGGTCGAGCTTATCGTCATGACGGCCGTTGGTAGGACCATGGGCGTCGTGTTCGACCATCGCTCCCATTAGCAATCCAGAACGAATACCAGGCTGCGCCCAGTGGCGGGCGGTTGGCAGCGCTGGGCGAGGGCGACACGCTCGAAGGAACTCGCTGAAATCTTGCCCGTTATGCTCTCGTTGAGATGAGGAGAGCTGCCATGGCCGACGACAAAACCAAGACCGACAGTCGCGACCGCTCACGAGTGGCGGGCGGCGAAGACTACGAGGTACGTCACTTCGCCGAGGAAGCGGGCATCACCCCGGAGCAGGCACGCACGCTGATCAAGCGCCACGGCACCGACCGCAAGGTGTTGAACGAAATCGCCGAGAGCATAAGAGCGTCGTAATGGCTGACAAGAAAACCGCAATGGCCGACCGCAAGACGCGCGATCCGGACGAAAAGGAGGCTCTGCGCCTGGCCGAAACCACCGACGTTTCGCCGAAGCAGGCGAAGGATCTGATGCGCAAGCACGGCAGGGACAGCCCGAAGGTCGAGAAGGAAGCCAAGAACTTCAAGGCCGAGGGCTGAGCCGCCGAACCGGTTGGACGGGCGGCACAGGGTTGTAACCGCAATCTGCAGCTTATCGGTTTTCTAACAAATTCGGCCTATCCCTTCCGCTATCGCGGCTCAGGGATGCCATATGCGCGGGATGTCTGGTGAGGCGAGGCCGTCGATAGACGACATACGGCATGTGAGGCTGGTGTTTTGCCTGCTGGCGGCGGTCGTGATGGCGGCGGCGCTCCTCGCCTTTGCCACCTCCCTCCTGCAGGATCCCGATAGCTGGTGGCACATCAAGGTCGGCATGGATATGCTGGCAAGCCGCACATTCCCCACCGTCGACATCTATTCCTACACTTTTGCCGGCCAGCCATGGATCGCTAAGGAATGGCTTAGCCAGGTTCTCCTTGCAATTGCCTTTGAAGCCGGCGGCTGGAATGGCGTGGTGCTGCTGGCGACTGCAGTAATCGCGCTGACGGCCTTCTTGACGTCGTGGTGTCTCAGCGCGTGGTTGAAGCCGACGCTGGCGATAGGCCTGACGCTGGTGCTCGCGCTGTTGATCGGGCCGATCTACGTCGCCCGGCCGCACATCTTTACCTTGCCCATCATCGTCGTCTGGACCGCCGGTCTTTTCCAGGCCGCACGCAACGAGAAAGCACCGCCTTTATGGCTGCTGGCGCTGCTTTGCCTGTGGGCCAATCTCCACGCCACCTTCACCTTCGGTTTCGTCATCGCCGCCTTCGCCGGCCTCGATCTGCTCATGCGCACGCGCTTGTCGAACCCCCGGCTGCTTGCCAAGTGGATCGCTTTCGGGCTGCTTTGCCCGCTGGTCAGCCTGCTCAATCCCTATGGCGTCAAGGCCATACTCGCAACATTCACCGTGGCCTATGGCAATGAGGCGGTGCCTTACATTGCGGAGTGGCAGCCGTTCGACGCCTCACGGCACACCCTCCAGGAGGTGGCCCTGCTCGTGGCGTTTTTCGGGCTGCTCGTGTCGAGATTGCGCATTGGCTGGGCCAAGGCGCTGTTCCTTGTCTTCACGTTGCACGTGTATCTCACCCACATACGGTTCATGTATCTGTTCTTTCTTCTCGTGCCGGTGGTCCTTGCCGTCGAGGTCGCGCAACAATATCCAGCGCTTTCAGCCGAGAAATGGGCGGCGGAAAAGCGCGACGGACTCGAACAATTTTTCGCACGGCAATTTTCCAGGATTTGCGCTGGAATTGCCGTTTTACTGGTTTTGGCGGCTGCCGCCTTCACGACCTATCCGGTCGCGCCGAGCCAGAAGACCTCGGCGAGGGATGCACTGGCCTTCGCCCAAACCCATAATCTGTCGGGCAATCTGCTGAACTCCTACGATTTCGGCGGCACGCTGATTTTCCACGGCATCAGGACGTTTATCGACGGCCGCGCGGATCAGCTCTTCCTGGATGGCTTTACGGAAACGGATGAACAGACTGGGCACAGCCGGGGCAAGCCGATCCTGAAAACCCAACTCGACAAATATACGATAGACTGGGCATTGTTGACCGCCGACGACAGCCGCATTCCGTTCTTCGACGAACTGGGCTGGAAGCGGGCCTATGCGGACGATTACGCGGTGATCTACACCCGCGCGGACTGATCCCGGCAGCTTGGCGCGCCGGTGCGCACCTCCCTCCTGAAGCTGTGGCCAGCGCCGAGACGCCGAAATCCTTATGGGATTTTAATTTCTTTGCTCGGCGTCCCGTCTCGAACCTTTATGGCACTTTGATCCATATTCGCCGGAGCGATGTATCCGGCCGTCAATATGATGCGGCGCGCGGGCTTGGACAGTTTTGTCCAAGTTTACGGAGCAAACAAAATATAAGGAAATGCACGGTGGATATAGTTGTTGTCGCGACTGGAATTGCGTTCTTTGCTCTATGCTTCGGCTACATCAAAGCCTGCGACAAGCTATAAGTTTATGGGATCGTAACATGCTCTTCGACTATATCCTCGGCGGCGCCGTAACCTTATTTCTTCTCGCTTACCTGACATACGCCCTCGTTCGCCCGGAACGCTTCTGATCTCCGCTGGCAAGGAGCCAACCCCATGACAATCAACGGATGGCTGCAGATCCTCGTCTATTGCGGGATCGTCGTTTTGCTGGCCAAGCCGCTCGGCGGCTACATGCATCGCGTTTTCGGCGGCGAGCACACATTCCTGTCGTCAATTCTGGCCCCGCTCGAGCGCGGGCTCTACCGCATATCAGGGACCAGCGAGCGCGAGGAGCAGCACTGGACCTCCTATGCGGCGGCCCTGCTGTTCTTTAACCTGGCCGGCTTCCTGGTGCTCTATTTGCTGCAACGGCTGCAAGGCGGCCTGCCCTACAATCCGGCCGGCATGACCGCCGTCGAACCTGGGCTGGCGTTCAACACCGCCGCCAGCTTCATGACCAACACCAACTGGCAGAACTACGGCGGCGAAAGCACGATGTCCTATCTCGTGCAGATGGCCGGCTTGACCGTGCAGAATTTTCTGTCGGCGGCGACCGGGATCGCCATTGCGGTCGCACTGATCCGCGGCTTTGCCAGGGCCTCAGGCAAATCCATCGGCAATTTCTGGGTCGATATGACCCGCTGCACGCTCTATCTGCTTTTGCCGTTCTGCATCGTCCTGACGCTGATCTGTGTCTATCTCGGCATGCCGCAGACGCTCGCTGCCTACGTCAACGCGACCACGCTCGAAGGGGCGCAGCAGACCATCGCGGTCGGGCCGGTCGCTTCCCAGGTTGCCATCAAAATGCTCGGCACCAATGGCGGCGGTTTCTTCAGCGCCAATGCCGCGCACCCGTTCGAAAATCCCGATGCGATCTCCAACCTGATCCAGATGGTGACGATCTTTGCCCTCGGCGCGGCGCTGACCAATGTCTTCGGCCGCATGGTCGGCAACCAGCGCCAGGGCTGGGCAATTCTGTCGGCTATGGGCGTGCTGTTCATCGCCGGCGTTGCCGTCTGCTACTGGGCCGAGGCCGCCGGCAATCCGCTGGTCCATGCCCTCGGCATCGACGGCGGCAACATGGAGGGCAAGGAGAGCCGTTTCGGCATCGCTTTGTCGGCACTGTTTGCCGTCATCACCACCGCCGCGTCCTGCGGCGCGGTCAACGCCATGCATGACAGCTTTACCGCACTTGGCGGCATGATCCCGATCATCAACATGCAGCTCGGCGAGGTCATTGTCGGCGGCGTCGGCGCCGGCTTCTACGGTATCCTTATGTTCATCGTCATTGCCGTTTTTGTCGCCGGGCTGATGGTCGGGCGCACGCCCGAATATCTCGGCAAGAAGATCGAGGCCAAGGAGGTCAAGATGGCAATGCTGGCCGTGCTCTGCCTGCCGCTGGCAATGCTGATCTTCACCGCTATCGCGGTGGTGCTGCCGACCGGCGTTGCTTCCAGCGCCAACGCCGGCCCGCACGGCTTCTCCGAGGTTCTCTATGCCTACACCTCGGCCGCGGCGAACAATGGCTCCGCCTTTGGCGGCCTCAGTGGCAACACGCCCTGGTACAACATAACGCTCGGCATCGGCATGCTGATGGGCCGCTTCCTGGTCATTATTCCGGCGTTGGCGATTGCTGGCTCGCTGGTTGCGAAGAAGACCGTCCCTGCCTCCGCCGGCACCTTCCCGACCGACGGTCCGCTGTTCGTCGGGCTGCTGGTCGGTGTCATCCTGATCGTCGGTGGCCTGACCTTCTTCCCGGCCCTGGCGGTCGGACCGATCGTCGAGCACCTGGCGATGATTCACGGTCAGACATTCTGAAACGGCGATGCCCTGGTTCAACCTCATACGTCGGCACGACCGTCACCAACCCGATGACGGAAGGCCGGATGACGGGAGGGACGAGACGCCTCGTCCTTTTCCGACGGTCTCCACCTTCCTCGGCATGGCAGCCGTGCTGTTCGTGCTGTGGCTGCTGGCCTCCGCCCTTCCGCGCCTGTTCCCGAAGAGCGAGCACCCGGCGCCGTCCAACATTACCGACACTGGAGCCACCAAATGAGCCCGTCGAAATCCGTGAGCATCATGGACACGCGCATTCTGTGGCCCGCTATCGGCGGTTCCTTCAGAAAACTGAACCCGCGCACTTTGATGCGAAACCCGGTGATGTTCGTCGTCGCCGTCGTCTCGGCACTTACCACCGTGCTGTTCGTCAAGGACCTCGTCACCGGCGGCGGCGATCTTGGCTTCACGCTGCAGATCATCATCTGGCTGTGGTTCACAGTGCTTTTCGCCAATTTCGCCGAAGCGGTGGCCGAAGGCCGCGGCAAGGCGCAGGCTGACTCGCTGCGCCGGGCGCGAACCGAGACGCAGGCCAAGCTGTTGAACGGCGGCGACCGCCGCAAGTTCAAACTGGTGCCCGGCACCAGCCTGAAGGTCGGCGACATCGTGCTTGTCGAAGCCGGCGACATCATCCCCTCGGACGGCGAGGTGGTCGAAGGCGTGGCGTCGGTCAACGAGGCGGCGATCACCGGCGAATCCGCACCGGTCATCCGCGAATCCGGAGGCGATCGTTCGGCGGTGACTGGCGGCACGCAGGTCTTGTCGGACTGGATCCGCGTGCGCATCACTGCGGCTGCCGGCCATACGTTCCTCGACCGCATGATCTCGTTGGTCGAGGGCGCCGAGCGCCAGAAGACACCCAACGAGATCGCGCTCAACATCCTGCTCGTCGGCATGACGCTGATCTTCGTGCTAGCGACGGCGACGATCCCGAGCTTCGCCTCGTATTCGGGCGGCTATATCTCGGTGACCGTGCTGGTCGCCCTGTTCGTTACCCTGATCCCGAGCACAATTGGCGCCCTGCTGTCGGCGATCGGCATTGCCGGCATGGACCGCCTGGTGCGCTTCAACGTGCTAGCAATGTCGGGCCGCGCCGTCGAGGCGGCCGGCGATGTCGACACGCTGCTGCTCGACAAGACCGGAACCATCACCCTGGGCAACCGTCAGGCGACGGCATTTCGTCCGGTCAAGGGCGTCACCGAACAGGAACTGGCCGACGCGGCCCAGCTTGCCTCGCTTGCCGACGAAACGCCGGAAGGCCGCTCGATCGTCGTGCTGGCGAAGGAAAAATACGCCATCCGCGCCCGCGATATGGCAAGCCTGCACGCGACTTTCGTGCCCTTCACCGCGCAAAGCCGCATGAGCGGCGTCGATCTGGAAGGCTCCTCGGTCCGCAAGGGCGCAGTCGATGCGGTGCTTGCCCACGTCAACCTCTCGACCGTTGCCACAGGCAGTACGCGCCCCGGCAGCGACACCGTCCGCGACCTCCAGGCGATCGCCGACGAGATCGCCAAATCGGGTGGCACCCCACTGGCGGTCGAGCGCGACGGGCGCCTGCTCGGCGTCGTCCATCTGAAGGACATCATCAAGGGCGGCATCGCAGAACGTTTTGCCGAGTTGCGTCGCATGGGCATCCGCACGGTGATGATCACTGGCGATAATCCGATGACCGCGGCTGCGATTGCGGCGGAAGCCGGTGTCGACGACTTCCTTGCTCAGGCGACGCCCGAGGACAAGTTGAAGCTGATCCGCGACGAGCAGGCCAAAGGCAAGCTGGTCGCGATGTGCGGCGATGGCACCAACGATGCGCCGGCCCTTGCGCAGGCCGATGTCGGCGTTGCCATGAACACCGGCACGGTCGCGGCGCGCGAGGCCGGCAATATGGTCGATCTCGACAGCGATCCGACCAAGCTGATCGAGATCGTCGAAATCGGCAAGGCGCTGCTGATGACGCGCGGGTCGCTGACCACCTTCTCCATCGCCAACGACGTGGCCAAGTATTTTGCCATTATCCCGGCAATATTCGCCGTCTTCTACATCGCCCCGGGCCAGACTGCCGGGCCGCTGCAAGCGCTCAACGTCATGCATCTGGCAACGCCGCAGAGCGCCATTCTCTCGGCCATCATCTTCAACGCACTGATCATCATCGCGCTGATCCCGCTGTCGCTAAGGGGCGTCAAATACCGCCCGGTCGGCGCCGGTGCGCTGCTCAGCCGCAATCTCATTGTCTATGGCCTCGGCGGCGTCGTCGTCCCCTTCGTCGGCATCAAGGTGATCGACATGGCCATCACTGCTCTCGGTCTCGCATAAGGAACCACGTCGATGCTCAATCAAATCCGGCCCGCGATCGTCATGATCGTCTTCTTCACCGTTCTGACGGGTTTGGTCTATCCGATCGGCATGACCGGCATTGCCCAGGCGCTGTTTTCGCGCCAGGCCAATGGCAGCCTGATCGAGAAGGACGGCAAGCTCGTCGGTTCCGAGCTGATCGGCCAGGCTTTCGCGAGCGACCGCTATTTCCATGGCCGCCCGTCGGCTGCCGGCGACGGCTACAATGCCGCCGCCTCGGGCGGCTCGAATCTCGGCCCGACCAACCCGAAGCTCATCGACCGCATCAAGAGCGACGCCGAAAAGCTGAGAGCAGAAAACCCGAACCAGCCGGTGCCGATGGATCTGGTCACCACGTCCGGCAGCGGGCTTGATCCGCATATCAGCCCCGATGCGGCCTATTTTCAGATTGCCAGGGTGGCCAAGGCCAGGGGCGTCGATGAATCCAGGATCAAATCGCTTGTCGACGGCCATGTCGAGGATCGCGAATTGGGATTCATCGGCGAGCCGGTGGTCAATGTGCTGGCCCTCAACCTTGCGCTGGACGATGCGATGAAACAGTGAAGGACCGGCGCCGGGATCGACACCGAAGCCGGCACCGTTCATGATTGACCCTTATGCCAGACGACAGCCGCACCGCCGAAACCAGGCCCTCTCCCGACGCGCTGCTCGAGCATGCCGAGCGGGAGGAGCGCGGTCGCCTGAGGATATTTCTCGGCGCCGCCCCCGGCGTCGGCAAGACCTTCGAGATGCTGATGTCGGGCCGCGCCAGGCTGGCCGACGGGGTCGACGTGGTGATCGGCATCGTCGAGACGCACGGCCGCAAAGAGACGCAGACGCTGGTCGAAGGCTACGAGGTCATTCCTCGCCTTGAGATCGACTACAAGGGGCGGCTCCTCGAGGAGATGAACCTCGACGCCATCCTCGCCCGGCGCCCGGCGCTCGTCCTCGTCGACGAGCTTGCCCATACGAACGCGCCAGGTAGCCGTCACCCCAAGCGCTACCTCGACGTCCAGGAAATCCTGACGCACGGCATCGATGTCTACACGACGCTGAACATCCAGCACGTCGAGAGCCTGAACGATGTCGTGGCGCAGATCACCCGCGTCAGGGTGCGGGAAACTGTCCCCGACTCCATAATCGACCAGGCCGACGACATCGAGATCATCGACCTCACCCCCGACGACCTGATCAAGCGGCTTGAGGACGGCAAGGTCTACATCCCCAGCACCGCCCAGCGCGCCATCGAGAACTACTTCTCGCCGGGCAACCTGACGGCGCTTAGGGAACTGGCGTTGCGCCGCACCGCCCAGCGTGTCGACGAGCAGTTGCTCAACCATATGCAGGCCCACGCCATTCCGGGGCCGTGGGCGGCCAGCGAGCGTGTCCTGGTCTGGGTCGATGAGGATCCGCGCAGCGCGTCGCTTGTGCGCTATGCCCGCCGCCAGGCAGAGCGGCTGCGCGCCTCGTGGCTGGCGCTCTATGTCGAGACGCCACGCTCAACCGGCCTGTCCGAGCAGGATCGCGACAGGCTGGCATCGACGCTTAGACTTGCTGAACAATTGGGCGGCGTTGCCGTCACTATTCCCGGCCACGATATCGCTTCCGACATCCTGCGTTACGCGGCGGCCAACAACGTCACCCACATCATCACCGGCAAGCCGCGCAAGCCGCGCTGGCGGCAGTTGTTTGACGGCTCCGTCACTTATGACCTGATACGCGATGCCGGCAAGATCAGCATTCACGTCGTCTCCGGCGACGCCCAGGCGCAAGTCGCGCCGTCGCGGGGGCTGACCCCCGCTCAACCACCGCGCCTCGACATCAGGCCCTATCTGATTGTCGTCTTCTATGTTGTGGCAGGGCTGTTGTTCGGCGAATTGCTGTCGCGCGTGCTGGATGTGCGCAACATCGCTCTCGTCTTTCTCATGGCTGTGCTGGCGTCGGCGGTCACGGCCGGGCTTTGGCCGGCGATATTCGCTTCCGTTCTCAGCGCCGTGGTTTTCAATTTCTTCTTCCTCGATCCGCTCTACACGCTGAATATCAGCGACCCTGAAAGTGCCGTCGCACTCGGCTTCTTCTTTTGCGTGGCGATCATCGCCAGCAATTTGACGGCTCGGGTGCAGCGCCAGGTCGTGGCGGCACAATCCCGCGCCCGCACTACCGAGGATCTTTATTTGTTCTCCAAGAAACTGGCAGGAACGGGCACGCTCGACGACGTTCTCTGGGCGACTGCCTTCCAGATCGCCTCGATGCTGAAGCTGCGTGTGGTGCTGCTTCTGCCGGAGAACGGCACGATTGCGGTCAAGGCCGGCTATCCACCCGACGACACGCTGGCCGAGGCAGACATTGCCGCGGCGCGCTGGGCGTGCGAGCATAACCGCGCCGCCGGACGCGGCGCCGACACGCTGCCGGGCGCAAAACGCCTCTATCTGCCCTTACGGACCGGACGCACGGCGGTCGGCGTCGTCGGCCTCGACAACGACAAGCAAGGTCCGCTGCTGACACCCGAGCAGCAGCGTCTGCTCGATGCGCTCGCCGACCAGGCGGCGGTCGCCATCGAGCGCATCCAGCTCGTCGCCGATGTCGACCGGGCCAAGCTTGCGGCCGAGGCAGACCGTCTGCGCTCGGCCCTGCTCACCTCCATTTCACACGATCTGAAAACGCCGCTTGCCGCCGTCATGGGAGCGGCCGGAACGCTCAGGGACTTCGAGGCCGCACTTCCCGAGCAGGACCGGGCGGACCTGCTGTCGACCGTGCTCGATGAAGCGGAGAGGCTGAACCGCTTCATCGCCAATCTGCTCGACATGACCAAAATCGAATCCGGCACGATGGAGCCGAATTATGCGTTCCACTATGTCGGCGACATTGTCGGCTCAGCCCTGCATCGGGCCCGCAAAATCGTCGGCGAGCACAAGACCGAGATCGATATTCCATCGGATCTGCCGATGTTGCGGGTCGACCCCGTTCTGTTCGAACAGGTGCTGTTCAACCTCCTCGACAATGCTGCAAAATACGCGCCGCCAGGTTCGACGATCCGCCTGCAGGGCTGGCTAGACAATGGCTTCGTCATCCTGCAGATCATGGATGAAGGACCAGGCATTCCGCCAGCCGATCTGGAGCGCGTTTTCGATACATTCTATCGGGTACGTAAGGGCGACCAGGTGCGTGCCGGCACAGGGCTCGGCTTATCGATCTGCCGCGGCTTCATCGAAGCGATGGGCGGCACCATCTCAGCGGCAAAAAGGACCGACCGTACCGGTGCGGTTTTCACCATCAGGATGCCGCTGCCGGCAGAACTGCCTGATCTCGGTGAAACCACTGCAGACGATCAACACACGGACCACCTGGCATGACGAGCCTGGACGTCAGGATATTGGTGGTCGACGACGAACCGCCGATCCGAAAACTGCTTCGCGTCGGGCTCGGCAGCCAAGGCTATGCCATCAGCGAGGCGCCGAACGCCAGGGTGGCGATCGAACTCATGGAGGCGGAAAAACCGGACCTTGTGCTGCTCGATCTCGGCCTGCCCGGCATGAGCGGGCATGAGCTGCTGCGCAAATGGCGGGATGATGGCCTGGACATTCCCGTGGTTATTCTTTCCAGCCGCACTGATGAGGCCGGCATCGTCTCGGCCCTCGAACTCGGCGCCGATGACTATGTCACCAAGCCATTCGGTATGAACGAGCTTGTCGCACGCATCCGCGTCGCGCTTCGGCACAAGTTCCAGCAGCAGGGTGAGAGGCCGGTGTTCCAAACCGGCGACCTCTCGGTCGATCTGGTGAAGCGCATCGTCAAGGTCGAGGACAGGGAGATAAAGCTCTCGCCGAAGGAGTACGACATTCTTCGCACCTTGGTGCAGCACGCCGGCAAGGTTCTCACCCACCAGTTCCTGCTGAAGCAGGTCTGGGGCGACTCCACCGACGTTCAATATCTCAGGGTCTACGTCCGGCAGATCAGGCAAAAGATCGAAAAAATGCCCGACCAGCCCCGCTATATCACCACCGAGACCGGCGTCGGATACCGGCTGCGCGAAGTCGATTGACGCGACGAGCATCCGAAGCCGAAATGCCTCTTCCAATCCGCTTCAAATCAGCGGCGGCCATGGTGTCGCCGGACAAAAGCCCTATATTAAGGGAAGATTGGTTTTGTGCGGGAATGATCGATTGCCACGGCTTCGCCTATTGCAGTCTTTTGGGTCGGCAATGCTGACTGCGGCGATGCTGTCGGGCGTAAATCCGGCTGCATCGGCACAGGTCGTCAGTCCGGCCGACCGCAACGTGTTGATCCAGCAAGACCAGTTGCAGATGTTGGAGAACAGGCTGCGGCGGCAGCAATACCAGCAGCAGCAACAGCAGTACCGTGCCCAGGATCGCCAAATCCCAATACCGCAACGGCCGGAGGTGCCGCAGATGAGGCCAACTTGCCAGTTGCTGCCGTCGGGGAGCGGCTTTGTCAGCACCTGCCGCTGACGACCGGGCCCTTTCATTTATTTAGCCGACTTATATACTGGGGAAGCCGCTCCGCTTGCGCCCCTTGAAAGCGGTAGACTTTGCAACGCTGCCCTTGCCGTCTGGGCACCGCCTCGACTGGATTATCGAATGGCAGCCAGCAAGAAGAAGGTCGTACGCAAGACAAGGAAGGGCGACGGGGTTCGTCAGGTCGCGGCGATTCCCTTTCGGCTGAACGAGCACGGCGATGTCGAGGTCATGCTGGTCACATCGCGAACGACGAGGCGCTTCATCGTACCGAAGGGCTGGCCGATGAAGGGCAAGAGCGGCCGCAAGGCAGCCACCATCGAAGCACAGGAAGAAGCCGGTGTTCTCGGCAAAACACTGAAACAGCCGGCCGGCACCTACCACTACTGGAAGCGGCTGACGAACCGCTTCGTTCGCGTCGACGTCGTCGTCTATTTGCTTGAGGTAACCGAGGAACTTGCCAATTGGCAGGAAGCCAAGAGACGGCAGCGGGCATGGCTGACGCCGACCGACGCGGCATTGCTGATCGACGAGCCGGATCTTTCAACGCTGGTGAGGAACATCGGGATTCCCGAGGTGGAGCATAATCCCGAAAAGCAGAATCCGGTTCTCGGA
Organism: Mesorhizobium sp. M0166; assembly: GCF_040322255.1. Lineage (NCBI taxonomy): Bacteria > Pseudomonadati > Pseudomonadota > Alphaproteobacteria > Hyphomicrobiales > Phyllobacteriaceae > Mesorhizobium > Mesorhizobium sp. M0166. The sequence goes on from NZ_JAMYTD010000010.1 coordinate 125,628, forward strand.
AAAGATCACGCCCAATAGAAGATGGAGCCCCGCCCCGGCTGTGTCGGGATGGAATTGGTTCCAGCGCCCGCCGCCGTCTCTTGGACCAATGCCTCACTGATTGCCATCGTCTTCCTCGGCCAGAGGCCGCGCCGGCGTGCCGGTATAGGCCCACAGCCATTCGCGCGGCAGCGGCCCCTTGTTGCGGTCGCTTTCCTGCGACTGTTCCCATGCATGGGCGAGGATGCCGACCGAGCGCGACAGCACGAAAAGGCCTCGCGTCAAAGGCGGCGGGAAGCCGAGCTCGCCGTAGATGACGGCCGTGGCACCATCGATATTGAGCGGGATTTTTTTGCGCTTGCGCCGCGCAACCTCGGCCTCGACCCTCTCGGCGATGTCGGCGAAGCGCCCGCTGACGACGCCGCGCGCGGCAAAGTCGCGGGTCAGCTCGATGAGGCGGGGCGCCCGCGGGTCGACCGGGTGGAAGCGATGGCCGAGCCCCGGCACATAACCGTCTTCCCCAGCAAGGAAATGATCAACCCGCAGTGACACGGCGTCCGTGAGGGGCACGCCGGCGTCCAGTTCGGCGGCGATGTCGCCGTAGAAGGAAAGCGCCTGTTCGCCGGCGCCGCCATGCACATCGCCAAGCACGTTGATGGCAGAGGCCATGGCGCTGTTGATGCCGACGCCGCAGGTTATCGCCATGCGGGCGATGGCGATCGACGGCGCCTGCGGCCCATGGTCGACGGCAGCACCCAGCGCGATGCCAAGCAGCGCCGCCTGCTCCTCGCTCGGCAGTTCGCCGCGCAGCATCAGCCAGATCATTGCCGGAAAGCTGACGCGGCCTATCAGATCCTGGATTTCATAGCCGCGCAGCCGGATGACGCCGGGGCGCATCTCTATGATGCCGGTCTGCCACCATTCCTCGCCGCGCGCACGGCCAGTCTTGTTCTCCGTGTCGCTCATGCCTTCTTTTCCGTGCCGCTCATGCCTTCGCTCTTTTCTTGGCGCGTGGCGGCAGGCCGGCAAAAACCTCGTCCATATGCTCGCCGAGCTTCGGCGGCGGCCTGCTCGGCAAGGGTGCCTCGCCATCAACCATGAAGCCGCCTCGCACCACGGTTAGCGGCCGGTCCATCCCGGACACAGCCTGGAAGCGCGCCGTCATGCCGCGCTCGATCACCTGTCGCTCCTGCAGTACCTGCGGGATCGTCAGCACCCGGCCTGCCGGCACGCCGGCGCGATTGAACGTCTCCTCCCAGGCGGCGGCAGAGCCGCTCGCCAGGGCGTCCTCGATCAGCGCCTTCAAGGCGATGCGGTTCTGCTTGCGCGTTTCGCGCTCGGCAAAGCGGACATCCGAGGCCAGCTCCGGCCGGCCGATCAATCGGCAGAGCGCGACGAACTGCTCCTGCTTGTTGGCGGCGATGTTGAGCAAGCCGTCGCCGGTGCGAAACGCGCCAGACGGTGCGGCCGTCATGTTTTCATTGCCCATCGGCTGCGGCTCGATATCCGCCGTCAGATAGTTCGACACCGGCCAGCCGAGCGCAGAAAGCGTGCATTCGAGCATCGAGACGTCGAGGAACGCGCCCTCGCCTGTCGTCTTCTGCCTGACCAGCGCGGCGGTAATGGCGAACGCCCCGACCAGCCCGCCAAGCGTATCGGCGACGGGATAGCCGACACGCAGCGGCGCCGTTTCCGGTGTACCGGTGATGCTCATAATGCCGGAAAGACCCTGGATGATCTGGTCGTAGGCTGGATTGTCGCGCATCGGCCCGGTCTGGCCGAAGCCCGATATCGCACAATAGACAAGGCTTGGCCGGACCTCTTTCAGCCTGGCATGGCCAAGCCCCAGCCGGTCCATTACGCCGGGCCGGAAATTCTCGACCAGCGCGTCGGCCGAAGCGACCAGATCGAGGAAGCGTTCGCGGTCGGCCTCCTGCTTGAGATCGAGCGCCACCGAGCGTTTGCCGGCATTCTGCGCCAGGAACGAAGCGCCCATGCCCGCCCGGTTGAGCTCCGGAGAGGCGCCGAGCTGGCGCGCCAGATCGCCGCCTTGCGGCGTCTCGACCTTGATGATGTCGGCCCCGAGCAACGCCAGCTGGTAGGCGCAATAGGGGCCGGCCAGCACATTGGTCAGGTCAAGGATGCGGATGCCGGAAAGCAGGTCTGTCATGACGTCACGAACAGCTCAGGCATCGCCCGGCACGTGCTCCGGTCCGCGCACGCGCCTGTGCTCGATGTAGGCCCAGATATGCGGTCCGACCAGCCCGATGAAGGCCAGCGTCAGCAGCGTCAGCGACAGCGGATGCTTGTAGAACACCGTCCAATCGCCGTTGGAGATGGTCATCGCGCGGCGGAACTGCGTTTCGGCAAGCGGCCCGAGAATCATGCCGATGATGACCGGCGCGGTCGGGAAATCGAAACGCCGCATCAGGAAACCGGCGGCACCGAGCAGATAGAGGATGACGAGGTCGATCGGCGATTGCGAGATGCCGTAGGTGCCGACCGTGGCAAACACCAGAATGCCGGCATAGAGCTGCGGCGCCGGGATCTTCAGCAATCGCACCCAAAGCCCGATCAGCGGCAGGTTCAGGACGACGAGGATGACATTGGCGATGAACAAGCTGGCGATCAGCCCCCACACCAGGTCGGCCTGCGTCGTCAAAAGCAGCGGCCCCGGATTGATGCCGTAGCTCTGAAATGCCGACAGCATGATCGCGGCCGTCGCCGAGGTCGGCAGCCCGAGCGTCAGCATCGGCACCAGCACGCCGGCGGCGGATGCATTATTGGCCGCTTCCGGCCCGGCAACGCCCTCGATGGCGCCGACCGTGCCGAACTCCTCCTTGTGTCTGGAGAGTTTCTTCTCGATCGCATAGGACAGGAAGGTCGGGATTTCGGCGCCGCCGGCCGGCATGGCGCCGATCGGGAAGCCGATCAGGGCGCCGCGCAGCCATGGCCTCCACGAACGCGACCATTCGGCCGCGGTCATGTAGAGCGACCCTTTCAACGGCACGATGTCGTCCTTGCCGGCATAGCGGCGCGAGGCCATGTAAAGCGTCTCGCCAACGGCGAACAGGCCAACCGCGACGACGATGACGTCGACGCCGTCCAACAATTCGCTCATGCCGAAGGTGAAGCGCGGCTGCCCCGTCTGCAGATCGACGCCTATCATGCCGACGACGAAGCCGACGAACAGGCTGGTCAGGCCGCGCACCGACGACGAGCCGAGCACCGCCGAAACCGTGATGAAGGCCAGCACCATCAGCGAGAAATATTCGGCCGGGCCGAAGGCCAGCGCGAATTTGACGACGATCGGCGCCAGAAAGGCAACGCCGATCGTGCCTAGCGTGCCGGCGACGAAGGAGCCGATCGCCGAGGTCGCCAGAGCCGCGCCGCCGCGGCCGGAGCGGGCCATCCTGTTGCCCTCGAGCGCGGTGACGATGGTGGCGCTTTCGCCAGGCGTGTTGAGCAGGATCGATGTCGTCGAGCCGCCATACATGGCGCCGTAGTAGATGCCGGCAAACAGGATGAAGGATGCCTCCGGCGCCACTTGATAGGTGATCGGCAACAGCAGCGCGATGGTCAGTGCCGGCCCGAGGCCGGGCAGCACGCCGATCGCAGTCCCCAGCGTGGTGCCGACCAGGCACCATATGAGATTGATCGGTGAGAAGGCGACCGAAAATCCGTGCGCGAGATGGCCGAGCGTTTCCATGGCGTCAGCCCCTCAGCATGGCGACGACCGAATCGACGATCGCGTTCAGCTGGTTTTCGATGAAGCCGGCGCCGATATTGACGCCGAGCGCTCTGGCGAAGCCGAAATAGGCGGCCAGCGCCAGGATCAGCCCGAGCAGCACATCACGCAGCGGACGCCGGCTGCCGAAACCGTGGCAGATGAGAACGAACATGATGACAGATGCCGCGGTAAAGCCGAGCGGCTGGATCAGCACGAGGTTGGCGATCAGTCCGAGGGCGACGATGCCCATCGCCTTCCAGTCGGTCGGCGTCTCCTTTTCGTCGTCCGGCTGCCAGCCGCCCCGCAAGGCGGCAATGATGAGCAGCAGCGACAGGATCGCCATCCCGGTCATGGTGATGTAGGGAAAGACGGTCGGACCGACCTTGGAATAGAGCGGCGACACCGGGATTGCCAGCGTCTGCCAGGCAACCGCACCCGCACAGGCGAGGAGCCCGACGCCGATCAGCAGTTCGGGCACTGCAAGGCGCGGCGGCGCCTGCTGGTCGCTGGTGCTCATCATCGTCCTCCCAATGTCGGTCCCTTGGGGCCGGTTCTCCTTGGACCGGTCTCACTCGGCCGATCTCGGCGTAGTTTCACCTCCGGCGGAGCTTATGTCCATGCGGCTGGCGAAAGTCGGCAAGGGTTGGCGCAGGCCGCCCCTTGCCGAGAGCATCACGCCAGGCCGAGGTCCTTGAGGATCGTCCCGATGCGGGCCGTGTCTTCGGCGACGAATTTCGCATAATCGTCACCGGTGAGCAGGATCTGCGTCCAGTTGCGGTTCTTGCATTCGGTGGCCCAGGCGTCGCTCTTGGCCATGGTCTCGATCAGCTTGATCATTGCTGCCTTGTCAGCGTCCGAGACGCCGGGCGGTGCGAAGACGCCGCGCCAATTGAACAGCTCGACATCGATGCCGGCTTCCTTCATCGTCGGCGCATCGATCCCCTCCTGGCGTTTGTCGGCGGAGATGGCCAGCAGCCGCAGCGCACCCGCCTTGATCTGTTCGGCGAACTCGCCATAGCCGGAGATGCCGGCCGCGACCTGGTTGCCGAGCAGCGCCGAAAGCGCCTCGCCGCCGCCGGCAAACGGCACATAGGAGAGATTGGTAGCCGGAACACCGACGGTCTTGGCGATGAGGCCGAACAAGATGTGGTCCGAGCCGCCGGCCGAACCGCCAGCGACCGGAACCTGCGTCGGGTCAGCCTTGAGGGCAGCGACAAAGTCCGCGGCCGTCTTGAACGGCGAGGCGGCCGGCACCACAAGCGCCTCGAACTCGCCGGTGAGGCGGGCGATCGGCGTGACTTCGGTAAGGTTGTTGGCCGCCTTGTTGGCGATGATGGCGCCAACCATGACCATGCCGGCCACCATCAGCGCATTGCCCTTGCCTTTCCACTGGTTGACGAACTGCGGCAGGCCGACAGTGCCGCCCGCACCGCCGACATTGGTGATCTGCGAGCCGGAGATCAGTTTTTCGCTGCGCAGCACCTGGTCCATGGCGCGCGCCGTCTGGTCCCAGCCGCCGCCCGGCGCCGCCGGCACGAAAATCTGCAGCTGCGGCGCGTCCTGCGCGAAGGCGGGGATAAAATGCGATGCCGCGAGTCCGGCAGCACCTGCTGCCGCGGTGCTCATCAAGAATCGGCGTTTGTTCAGCATGGGATTCCTCCAAATCGCGACACCTCCTCCGGTGCCTGCCAGAAACGTGGCCTGACTTCAGACCCGCTCGATAAAATTCATGCAGAGTTTGCGTCTTCCTGTCAAAGACAGAACACTCCGCATGCGGCACAATCGGCCTGTGCGATTTTCAGGCAGGCGAACTCGATGCCCGACGACGACGTGGCAGGCAGTGCCAAACAGCATCCGTCAGGGTTGGCGCTCCAGCAGGATGGTCGGCTTGCCTTGGTAGACGGTTCGCAGCACTTCGCCATAACCACATTTTGCCGCGACGTTCAGCGATCCGGTGTTTTCCGGATCGATGATGCAGACGGTCTTCGCGGCGCCGAACATCTCGTCGCCCCAGGCAAGCACCCGTGCGACGACTTCGCTGGCCAACCCGTGGCCATGCGCGCCCGAAACCAGAGCCCAGCCGGCCTCCGGAATGCCCTCGAGCGACGGCGTCATGTCGCGTTTCAGATCGTGAAAGCCGGCCTCGCCGATGAAGCGGCCGGTCGCCTTTTCCTCGATCGCCCAGAAGCCGTAGCCCAGAAGCGACCACAGGCCGGCGTGGCGTAGGAAGCGCATCCAGCTTTCCTCCCGCGTGCGCGGCTTGCCGCCGATAAAGCGGGTGACAACGGGATCGGCCCACATGGCGACATAGGCGTCGAAATCGTCAAACCGGTGCGGCCGCAGGACCGTGCGCGAGGTTTCAATCACTGGAGCGACAATTGTCTGCGGACTGGCCATGGTCATGTCTCGGTTGTGTTGCCGGTGCCTAATGCAGGTCTTCCAAAAGTGGGGACAGCGACACGCACGAGACGGGAAATCCAAATCCGTTGCGAAAAACAAGAGCCAAGGCTGTGCAGATCATCTTCCAGGCTGATGTGCATCCTGCCAGGCGGTGTTAGTTTTTCTCCAGTATTGGTTCAGGCGCGTTGGGTTTCGGCGCTGCCGTCCGACAGAGGGAAAACAGCATGGACACGACCGACCTTGTGCTTGCCATCTTCCATCATCTGCTGGTGTTTTCGCTGGCAGGCATCATCGGCGCCGAATTCGTCCTGATCCGCAGCGACTTGTCCGCCGCGACGCTGAAGCGGCTCGTCGGCATCGACCGCCACTACGGCATCATTGCCATGCTGATCATCGTCGTTGGCATCGGCCGCGTCGTCTATGGTCTGAAAGGGTGGGAATTCTACGTCTACAATTGGATGTTCTGGGCAAAGATGGCCGCTTTCGCCATTGTCGGCCTGTTGTCGATTATCCCGACCATCCGTTTCCTGTCCTGGAACAGGCAGGCAAGCGTCAGTCCAAGCTTCCAGGTGCCTGCGGCGGAGCTGGCGTCCGTTCGCACCTATGTCCGCACCGAGGCATTGATCTTCCTATTGATCCCGCTGTTCGCGGCGGCGATGGCGCGCGGCTACGGCTATTAGAATAGGTTGGAGGAAGGGCATCGGACGGCCCAACCTTCCCACTCATTTGGGCGGACAGACGTGCAGTTTGCCGTTTGAGCCCGATTGTCATTTGTCGGGTTGCGCTAGTTATTGCTCCATCTACAGTTGGTTTTAGAGGAATCCGCGCAGCGGTTGGCATTCATATCCTGGGAGGAAACACGATGCGAAAATTCATCGCCGGCTGGCTGTCGCTGCGGCCGCCATGATTTACCCGTCGGCCGCTGGCGCGCAGACCTACCCCGAACGCACCATCACCATTGTCGTGCCGTTTTCGGCCGGCGGCCCGACCGACACCGTCACGCGTCTTGTCGCGGAAGCTATGTCGAAAGATCTCGGCCAGCAGGTCATCGTCGAGAATGTCGGCGGCGCCGGCGGCACGCTCGGCGCGGGCCGCGTCGCGAATGCCGAGCCTGACGGCTACACGCTGCTCCTCCACCACATCGGCATGGCGACCAGTGCGACGCTATATAGGAATCTCGCCTACGACACGCTGAACGCGTTCGAATATGTCGGCCTCGTCACCGAGGTGCCGATGACCATTGTCGCCCGCAAGGACCTCGACCCGACCGATCTGAAGGGACTGGTCGACTACGCCAAGGCCAACAAGGACACCGTCACCGTCGCCAATGCCGGAATAGGCGCGGCCTCGCATCTGTGCGGCATGCTGTTCATGAGCGCCATCGGCACGCCGCTCGTCACCGTGCCCTACAAGGGCACCGGCCCGGCCATGACCGATCTTCTCGGCGGCCAGGTCGATATCATGTGCGACCAGACGACCAATACCACCAAGCAGATCCAGGGCGGCACGATCAAGGCTTATGCCGTAACCTCGCCGCAACGGCTAGACGTGCTGCCGGACGTGCCGACGACGATAGAAGCCGGCCTTCCCCAGGTGCAGGTCGGCATCTGGCACGGCATCTATGCACCCAAGGGCACGCCGGCCGAGATCACCGAACGCCTGTCGAAATCGCTGCAGGTGGCGCTGAAGGACCAGAACGTCGCCGCCCGATTTGCCGAACTCGGCACCAAGCCGTCGCCCGAGGCCGATGCCACGCCGGCCGCGCTCAAGGCCAAGCTGGAAAGTGAGATCGCACGCTGGAAGCCGATCATCGAAGCGGCCGGCCAGTACGCCGACTAAAGGTTTTAACGGGGCGCCGCCAGCGCCCCGTTTTTTACACCGGCATCGGCACGCCCGTGAGGCGGGCCGGGAGGATGCCATGAAACCTTTCGCAATCGACAGAACCAACGGCATATGCGCCGCGGTGTTGATCTTTATTGGCGCCTTTTTCGCGCTGCAGTCGCTGAGCCTGGAAATCGGCACCGCCTTTCGCATGGGGCCGGGCTATTTCCCGCTGGTGCTGGCGATCGTGCTGATCCTGCTTGGCGCCGCCATCCTCGTCCAAGCGGTGCGTTTTGAGAGCGAGCCGATCGGTTACATTGCGTGGCGCGGCATGCTGTTCATCCTGCCCGCTCCGATCTTCTTCGGCCTGACGGTGCGCGGCCTCGGCTTCATCCCGTCGATCTTCCTGACGTCGCTGATCGCATCTTTCGGTAGCGGCCGTATGAAGCCGCTGACTGCATTCGTGCTGTCAGCCGGCCTGACGCTGTTCGCATTCGTCGTCTTCAGCTACGCACTCGGCCTGCCGTTTCGGCGTTTCGGCCCGTGGTTGCTACTGTCGTTGTGAGGAGATGAAATGGAACTCCTCAACAACCTCGCACTCGGCTTTTCGACGGCCACATCTTTGGTAAATCTCGGTTTCTGCCTGATCGGCGTTCTTCTCGGCACGCTGATTGGCGTCCTGCCCGGCATCGGCGCCACCGCAACCATCGCCATGCTGTTGCCGATCACCTTCCAGATCGGCGACCCGGTTTCCTCTCTCATCATGCTCGCCGGTATCTATTACGGCGCGCAGTATGGCGGCTCGACCACCGCCATTCTCATCAACATGCCCGGCGAATCCTCGTCGGCCGTCACCGCAATCGACGGCTATCAGATGGCCCGGAACGGCCGCGCCGGAGCAGCCCTGGCGACCGCGGCGATAGGCTCCTTCTTTGCCGGCACGGTGTCGACCTTCCTCGTCGCCATCTTTGCCCCACCGCTGACGGCGATAGCGCTGAGATTCGGCGCGGCCGAGTATTTTTCGCTGATGATCGTCGGCCTGGTCTCGTCCGTCGCGCTCGCCCACGGCTCGATCGTCAAGGCGCTGGCCATGGTCGTGCTCGGCCTGCTGCTGGGACTTGTCGGCACCGATATCTACACCGGTACGCCCCGCTTCACGCTCGGTATCCGCGAATATGCCGACGGGCTGAATTTCGTCGCAGTGGCGGTCGGCGTCTTCGGCGTCGCCGAGATACTGCGCAACCTCGAAAACGAGCATGAGCGTTCCGTGTTGATCCGAAAGATCTCCGGCCTTATGCCGACCCGCGAAGATTTTCGGCGCATGGCGGCTCCCATCGTGCGCGGTACAATCATCGGTTCGGCGCTCGGCATCCTGCCGGGAGGCGGCGCGATCCTTGCCGCTTTTGCCTCCTACACCGTCGAAAAACGTGTCTCGAAAAATCCCGGGGAATTCGGCAAGGGCGCCATCGAAGGCGTCGCCGGGCCGGAATCGGCCAACAATGCCGGCGCCCAAACCTCCTTCATCCCGATGCTGACGCTCGGCATTCCAGCCAACCCGGTAATGGCACTGATGATCGGCGCGATGATCATCCAGGGCATCGTGCCCGGCCCCAATGTCGCCATCGAACAGCCTGCGCTGTTTTGGGGTATCATCACCTCGATGTGGATCGGCAATCTGATGCTGATCATCTTGAACCTGCCGCTGATCGGGCTTTGGGTGAAACTTCTTACCATCCCCTACTACGTGCTCTTCCCGATCATCATGGCGTTCTGCTCGATCGGCGTTTACAGCGTCAACACCAACGTCTACGACCTCTATGCCGTCGCCTTCTTCGGCTTGCCCGGCTACCTCCTGACCAAGCTGCGCTGCGAACCTGCGCCGCTGCTGCTCGGCTTCGTGCTCGGCCCGCTGCTCGAGGAAAACCTGCGCCGCGCCATGATCCTCTCGCGCGGCGATCCGAGTACCTTCGTAACGCGGCCGATCAGCGCCAGCCTGCTCCTCATCGCGCTTGCCGTGCTCGTCATCGTGTTTCTCCCCGCGGTCAGGAAGAAGCGCGAGGAGGTGTTCGTCGAGGAGAGTTCCTGAATATGGACGGAGCCACATAGGAGGAACTTCAGAGTCACTTGGCGGGCACTGATTCGGTAGCCGCTTCTACTGGCCCAAGCGGCGCGATCTCGACCAGCGGTGCAGGCACGCTGGTCGTCTTTTCCTTGGCCTTGCAAATATCGGCGATGACGCAGGCCGGGCAATCCGGCTTGCGCGCCTTGCAGATATAGCGGCCGTGCAGGATCAGCCAATGATGTGCATGCCGCATATATTCATCTGGAATGATCTTCAGGAAACCTTGCTCGACCTGTTCCGGCGTCTTGCCCGGCGCCAGCCCGAGCCTGTTGCCGATGCGGAAGATGTGCGTGTCGACCGCCATCGTGTGCTGCCCGAAGGCCACGTTCAGCACGACATTGGCGGTCTTGCGCCCGACACCTGGCAGCTCGACCAGCTGATCGCGATCCTCAGGCACCTCGCCGCCATGGTCGCGGATCAGCGCCTCAGACAGCGCGATGACATTCTTGGCCTTGTTGCGCCATAGCCCGATGGTGCGGATATAGTCGCCGAGCCTGGCCTCGCCCAGCGCAAGCATCTTTTGCGGCGTGTCGGCAATTTTGAACAGCGCCCGCGTCGCCTTGTTGACGCCGGCGTCCGTCGCCTGCGCCGAAAGCACCACCGCCACCAGCAGCGTGAAGGCGTTGATATGTTCAAGCTCGCCTTTCGGCTCTGGCCGCTGAACGGAAAAGCGCCGGAAAATCTCATGCACCTCGGCCGCGCTGTAAAGCGCCCGGGATCTTGCGGGCCGTTGACGCGGCTTGGCGTTCGAGCCGTCACGGCGGCCGGGCAACGGATCTTTTTTGAGCGCGGATGAGTTTTTGGGCTTGGGGCTTGTCATTGCCTTCCTATAATATTCTGCAATGAGCGACACAAACGCCTCATTTCAGGCCGACGAGCCATTCTTCCAGGCGCTGCTGACACCGCACCGGTCGCTGGGCAAGACCGGCTTTGCCATACTGATGGGCGCGCTGCTGTTCGGGTGGCTGGTGACCGGAGCTTTTTTTCTGGTGCGCGGCGCCTGGCCGGTGTTCGGCTTCTTCGGCCTCGACGTGATCGCCGTCTACATCGCCTTCCGCGCCAATTATCGTGCCGCCCGGGCTCGCGAGGAGGTATCGGTGTCGCGCACCAGCCTCGACATCCGCAAGACTGCCCCGTCAGGCAAATCGGAAGCACACCGCTTCAATCCGTTCTGGGCGCGCTTTTCGGTCGCCCGCCACACCGAGATCGGCATCACCAGAATGGCGGTCGAGGCGCAAGGAAAAACCGTCTCGATCGGCGGCTTCCTCAACCCCGACGACCGCGAAAGTTTTGCCACCGCATTTTCGCGCGCTCTGGCGACCGCCAAGGCGCGCTGAGCCAGCGTTTCAGAACCGATAGCGCAACAGCCTGCCGATCTTGCGCAATGCCGGAATGTATTTCCAAAGGCGAACAAACAGTTTCGCGAACCAGCGCATGCGAGCGGCATGTTCCGGCTTATAGGCAGGGATGTCCTCGACGAACCGCAGCTTTGGAACGGCTCGCTCCAATTCATGCGGGTTCTCGATGCTCCAATGGACCTCGGCGCCGGTGGCGCGGAAGGAGGAATTGAGGCGAATGATCTTCAGGCCCAGGCGACTATAGGCATCGAAAACCAGTTCGCCGCTTGAAAGATGTCCCACCAAACGAGAAAACAGTTGCTGCCCCTCCTTGACACCCAGGTAGGGAGTCAGGCCTTCCGCCACGACTATGGCCGGGCGATCCCGAGGCACTTCGTTCAGCCATCCCGGTTCGGTGACCGACGAAGCGATCAGGTGGTAGTGATCCCGCACGGGATAGAGCTTGCGCCTGAGCTCGATGACTTCGGGATAGTCGACGTCGAACCAGTCCACGCCGGCTGGCGGGTCGATACGGAATATGCGCGTATCGAGCCCACACCCCAGATGCAGTACGATGGCGTCAGGATTTCGGGCGACAAAGTCCTGAACGCAGACGTCCAGCGTCTTTGCCCTGATTGCTAGACCGATGCCGAGATTGTTGTCGACCTTGAGCCGTGAGAAATCATAGTCGATGTTGCGCACCGCCTCGTCGGCAAAGTAGTCCCTGAGCAGCGAATTGGGCAGCCGGCTCTCCAGCGCCTTGCCGTAAAGTGTCAAAAGCAAAGTCTCCTTTGCCCCGGTCAGGTTTACTTTTTCACCAGCCACGACCGTCCTCCCCATTCAAAGCCCAGCTCTATCTGGGTACATGCCGCGGGAAAGCAAGTTTCGGGTGGTGATCGGAGCCGCGAAGGACGATATTCGCACTCAAGGAGATACTGCCATGAACGCCCAAATGCCTCTCAAAACGACAGCAATCCTTCAGAAAGACATCACGCCTGAAGGTGGAGACTACGAAATCGTCCGCCGTGCCATCGAAAAGATCAGCCTCGATTATCGCGACCAGCCTTCGTTGGAAGTGCTGGCCGAGGAGGTCGGCGAGACGCCGACCGGCCTGCAGAAGCTGTTCACCCGCTGGGCCGGCCTGTCGCCCAAGGCTTTTCTGCAGGCTGTCACCCTCGATCATGCGCGCAAACTGCTCGATGCCGGCATGCCCCTGCTTGAAACCTCGTTCGAGCTCGGCATGTCCGGCCCAGGCCGGCTGCACGATCTGTTCGTCACCCACGAAGCGATGTCGCCGGGCGATTACAAGACCCGAGGCGCAGGGCTCACCATCCGCTACGGCTATCATATCTCGCCCTTCGGCATCGCGCTGATCATGGTGACGGACCGCGGCCTTGCCGGCCTCGCCTTCAACGATCCCGGCGGCGAGCGTGCGGCCTTTGCCGACATGTCCAGCCGCTGGCCGAATGCGACCTATGTCGAGGACATGGCGGCAACGGCGCCCTATGCCGCGCGCATCTTCGATCCGTCGCTGTGGCGCGCCGACCAGCCGCTGCGCGTTGTCATGATCGGCACAGACTTCCAGGTCCGTGTCTGGGAGGCCTTGCTGCGCATTCCAATGGGCCAGGCCTGCACCTATTCCTCGATCGCCGCGCGCATCGGCGCACCGAGCGCCAGCCGGGCTGTCGGTGCCGCGGTTGGTGCCAATCCGATGTCCTTCGTCGTGCCGTGCCACCGGGCTCTCGGCAAGTCCGGCGCGCTCACCGGCTACCATTGGGGCCTGACCCGCAAACGCGCGATCCTCGGCTGGGAGGCGGGACAGGTCTCTTGAAGCCAACAAATGGAACGACAGGAGCGATGCAAGGACCGCTAGGGTGACAAGCAGCCATCTTACGGAGTAGCTTCCCGCGCAATTAGAGTGATATGCGCTAGCGGGAGGCACTTCTTGATCGTCGTCATCGGCTCCATCAATCTCGACCTCATCGCCAGTGTCGACCGCTTGCCCGGTCCCGGCGAGACGGTGCGCGGCTCCGGTTTCGCCACTGCCCCCGGCGGCAAAGGCGCCAACCAGGCGCTGGCCGCCGCCCGCGCCGGCGCCAAGGTGCGCATGGTCGGCGCCGTCGGCAAGGACAGCTTCGCCAGCGACGCTCTGGCGCTGCTGCGCGACGGCAAGATCGACCTGTCCGGCGTTGGCGAGACCTTTGCCTCGACCGGTACCGCGTTGATCATGGTCGGCGCCGACGGCGAGAACGTGATCGCCGTTGTGCCGGGCGCCAATGATTCGGTCGTGCCGGGTGACCTTTCCAAAGCTTTCCTGAAAAACGGCGATGTCGTGCTGTTGCAGTTGGAAGTCCCGCTGCAAACGGTCGAGACGGCGCTTGACGCGGCAAGGACCGCCGGCGCGGTCACCGTGCTCAACACCGCCCCTTTCCATAGCGACGCGGCCGGCTTCCTCGGCAAGGCCGACTATCTCGTCGCCAACGAAACCGAGTTCGACCTCTATGGCGAGGCGCTGTCGTTGAGCGGCCGCGACCGCCCGGCACGGATGCGCGACTATGCCGCGAGAACCGGCCGTACCATCGTCGTCACGCTTGGCCCGGACGGCGTTCTGGCGGCAACGCCGGACGATCTGCTGATGGTTCCGGCGCTGCAGATCACCCCGCTCGACACGGTCGGCGCCGGCGACACGTTCTGCGGCTATTTTGCTGCCGGGCTGGCAGCCGGCCTGCCGCTCGACCAGGCGCTTGCCCGCGCTGCCGCAGCCGGTTCGCTGGCCTGCCTGAAAGCCGGTGCACAACCGGCGATCCCGCTGGCCAGGGACGTCGATGCTGCCTTGCAGAAATCTGCAGGCTAAAGCGGGATGACAGCCGTGCGCCCGACCACGAAGCATGCGGTGCCGCCCGCCGGCGACATCTGCCGCCTGTCTGCCGTGGAGCTTGCCGAGAAGATCAGGCGCCGGCAGCTTTCGGTGCGCGAAGTGGTCGCGGCATTTCTCGACAGGATCGAGGCAGTGAACCCGCTGGTCAACGCTATCGTTTCATTGCGTGAGCGTGCCGACATCCTGCGCGAGGCCAACAGCGCTGACGCCCATCTGGCGCGAGGAGGAGGCATCGGATCGCTGTTCGGCCTGCCGATCGCGATTAAGGATCTTGCGCTGACAAAAGGCTTGAGAACCACCTTCGGCTCGCCGATCTTCGCCGATTTCATGCCTGAGGAAGACGATTTCTTCGTCGAGCGCGTCCGCAAGGCCGGTGCCATCATCATCGGCAAGACCAACGTTCCCGAATTCGGGCTCGGCTCCAACACCTACAACACCGTGTTCGGACAGACGCTCAACGCATTCGACCCGGCGCTGACCGCCGGCGGCTCGAGCGGCGGCGCGGCGGTCGCGCTGGCGCTCGACATGGTTCCTGTTGCGGATGGCAGCGATTTCGGCGGTTCGCTGCGCAATCCCGCTGCCTACAACAATGTCTATGGCTTCCGCCCGTCGCAGGGATTGGTGCCGGCTGGCCCTGACCTTGATGTGTTTCATGCGCAGATGGGCGTCGAAGGGCCGATGGGCCGTAACGTGCGCGACATGGCGCTGCTGCTCGACGTGCAGGCCGGCTATCATCCTCGCGCGCCGCTGTCGCATGATAAGCCAGGCTCGTTCCTCGAAGGGCTGGAAGCACCGGCGGCCAGCGGGCGTATCGCCTGGCTCGGCGATCTCGAAGGCCATCTGCCGGTTGAAGCAGGCATTCTACAGCTTTGCGAGGCAGCACTCGGCCGGTTCGCGGATGTATCCTTCGAGGCCGAGCCACTGATGCCGGAATTCGACTTCGAAGTGCTGTGGCAGGCCTTTGTGACGCTTCGCCAGGCGAGCAGCGGTTGTGCCCTCAAGGCGCATTACGATGATCCCTTGAAACGCAGTCTGCTGAAGCCGGAGGCTGTTTGGGAGGTGGAACATGCACTGCGCCTCACCGCGCCGCAGATCCATGCCGCCACGGTGAGGCGCTCGTCCTGGCATCGAGTGCTGCTGTCGCTCTTCGAGCGTTTCGATCTGATTGCGCTGCCAGCCGCACAGGTCTTTCCCTTCGATGTCGTCACCCACTGGCCAAGGGAAGTGGCTGGGCGTGCCATGGACAGCTATCATCGCTGGATGCAGGTCTCAGCGTTCGCCACGCTGGGCGGCTGCACGGCGGTCAACGTACCGGCGGGCTTCGACGCCAGCGGCAGGCCAATGGGCATGCAATTGATCGGGCGGCCGCGCGGTGACCTCTGCGTGCTGAGGGCGGCTGCCGCCTATGAGGCAACGCTGCCATGGCAGGCCGGCGCCTGCTGACATCAGCTCCGCATTGTCGGCGCCTCGCCGACTTGCACGCAACTCATCGCCATGCATTGATCGCGACAGCGCGCCGCACGAGCGGCATTCTGCGGAGGGAAAAAATGTCGCTGGAACTCTACGCCACCTATGTCGTCGCCTGCATCGTCATCATCCTGGTGCCGGGGCCGACGGTGACGCTGATCATCGCCAACAGCATCCGCCACGGCTCGCGCGCCGGCCTCGCCAATGTCGCCGGCACCCAGGCCGGACTGGCCATCATGATCGCCATCGTCGGCATCGGATTGACTTCGCTGATCGCGGGCATGGGCCACTGGTTCGAATGGGTCCGGCTGATCGGCGCCGCCTATCTGATCTGGATGGGCGTGCAGATGTTCCGCTCGAAAGGCAAGCTTAACGCCGACGGATCGGCAAAAAAGCCGCGTGGCGGCTTCTTCTTGCAGGGGCTGCTGGTGGCGATCAGCAATCCAAAGACGCTGGTGTTCTTTGGCGCCTTCTTTCCGCAGTTCATCGCGCCTGAAGGCAATTACGCATTACAGATCGGCGTCATGGGTCTCACCGCCATGATCTTCGCCGCAGTGTCGGATTCGACCTATGCGCTGGCCGCCGGCCGCGCCGGACGCCTGCTGTCGGCCGGCCGCGTCAAGCTGCTTTCACGGATCAGCGGCAGCTTCCTGGTCGGCGGCGGCCTGTGGCTGGCGTTTTCCAAGGCAAAGTAACAGCCGCGAGCCCGGCGACGCCAACAGCAACATCCTGGAATAGGAAGGCCGATTGAAAGTCGGCCTTCAGGCCACTACATGGATCAACAGCTGGGGATTCATGTCTATGCCGTGGACTTACGCGGATTTGAAAAGGAACGCGTTTGGCGTGATCCTGATCGGTGCTTTGTTTGTGGCCGTGTTTGCCTTGGATCCGCACAAGTGGGCGAATGACGCCAGCCCGATCCGCTCCGTGGACCCAATCGACGCAACCGTCAAAAGTGCCCATTGGGGCAAAGACCAGAGTGTCTATATGCTGGTCGTGGAAGACGGTTCATCTGTTTTCATCGACGACGACCTCCCGCATCTGATCGGCTCGCGCGTCGGCATCGAGCGCGTAACGCGCGACAATGGCTTCGTCTTTTACCGGTTTGCAAATTGAACGACGATCGATCGATAAGCTGTTTTCAAGGTGAAGCGAGTGACGAGGCTTTTTCGGGGAATCGCTCTTGAACAAAGCCCCTACGCTACTCAACTCTAAAGTATGGGGCTGACAAATCTTTCTCTTAGAACCCGCATTCTTTTGCTTCGGGAAGAATTTCGCGACAGAGTTGTTGGCATCCCAATCTTGTGCGCGCTCGCTCTCGCGATCGCTGTGCCGATTGTAACAAGACAGAACAGTCCGATCACGGGCACACAACTCGTAGGAGGTACCGTCGAAGATGTTGCGACACTGCCTCTAAATCCGAAGGGTTCCGTCGGCCATGGACTTTATTATAGATATGAAGTCCGCCTCCATGACGGCAACGCTCGGATATTTGTCGATGGTGAGGTGGAAACACCCCACATGATCGGATCGGGAGTCTCTATCGAACAACAACATCGCCAGGACGGCACCAACACCTACCGCTTGCTCAACGACTGAGCGGCCCTAAAGCCGCCCCAGCCTCTCCAGCAACAGCTCGAAAAACGCATCATGGTCGATGTCACGCATCACCATGGCGTTCTTCGGCCGCTTGGTCACCCCCCACCAGTCGATCACCGTCATGCCCATGGTGAGCTCCGAGGCGGTTTCCACGCTGACATTGCAGTTGCGGCCCTTGAACAGCTTTGGCTTCAATAGGTAGGCGATGACGCAAGGATCGTGCAGCGGGCCGCCATCGGTGCCGTATTTCTCCTCGTCGAAACGTTCGAAGAATTCCAGCATGTCCGCGGTGGCCGTGCCGACCCTGGTGCCGAGCTTGCGGAAGGCCTTCGTGCGCTTGGCGGTGGTCAGCGCCTTGTGGGTGACATCGAGCGGCATCATCACGATTGGAATACCGGATTTGAACACGACATCGGCGGCATGCGGGTCGACATAGATGTTGAATTCGGCGGTCGGCGTGACATTGCCGCCCTCGAAGAAGCCGCCGCCCATCAGCACGATCTCCTTGATGCGCGGCGCGATTTTCGGCTCGCGGATCAGCGCCAGCGCAATGTTGGTGAGCGGCCCGAGCGCGCACAGCGTGATTGTGCCGCTCTCCTCTCTCATCAGCGTCTCGACGATGAAATCGACCGCATACTCGTCCTGCAGCTTCATCTTTGGTTCGGGCAGTTGCGGTCCGTTGAGGCCGGTCTTGCCATGCACTTCTTCGGCGGTGACCAATTCGCGCGCCAGCGGCCGGATGGCGCCTGCATAGACCTTGACGTCCGGCCGGCCGGCCAGCTCACAGATCTTGCGGGCGTTTTTTTCGGTAAGTTTCAGCGGCACGTTGCCGGCCACCGCGGTGATGCCGACGATCTCCAGCTCGGTGCTGCCGAGCGCCAGCAATATGGCGACGGCATCGTCCTGGCCGGGGTCAGTGTCGATGATGATCCTGCGGGATTGGGGCATTTCAATTCCTTGTTTTGGCAAGTCTTTTTGGGCGGGACGAGTGACGGCTTGAAGTCTGCCGGGCGACGGACCATATCAAGACCATCGGGAAAAATGCCATCCGGGTTTTTCCACTTTATGTCGCTCTTAAGAGGACACTGTAACATGAGCCGAATGACGCCTTTTTCCAGCCCGCTTCTCCTCGGTTTCGATTCCATGGAAAAGACGCTGGAGCGCCTGGCAAAGTCCGGTGACAGCTATCCTCCCTACAACATCGAGCGCCTCAGCGGTGCCGACGGCAAAACCGAAAGGCTGCGTATCACGCTCGCCGTCGCCGGTTTCGCGGAAAGCGATCTCGATGTCACAACGGAGGAGAACCAGTTGGTCGTGCGCGGCCGTCAGAACGACGACACCGAGCGCGAATTTCTCCACCGCGGCATCGCCGCGCGCCAGTTCCAGCGCTGTTTCGTGCTGGCCGACGGCATGCGGGTGATTGCGGCGGAATTGAAGAACGGCCTTCTGTCGATCGATCTCGATCGGCCGGAATCCGAACGGCTGGTACGAAAAATAAACATATCGGTGAAAGACTGATTTTTGCCGATAGCTCTCATGCGGGATGGCCTTGAGCGGCGTCTCGCGGCAAGGAGGCTTGAAATGACCAGAACTAACGAAAATATCATCATGACCAGCGGCGAATTCGCCCATCTCGGCGAAGGTTCAGTCGCCTATCTCAGGAAAGTGTCGAGCGACGATCTGCGCGGCCGGTTCCCGGGTCTCGGCGAAATCGCCCCCGGGCTGGAACTGTGGGCCCTGTTTGCCGCCAATGGCCAGCCGATCCTGCTTTCGGACGCTCGCGACCGGGCACTGGCTGGCGCGCTGGAAAACGACCTGACCCCGGTCGCCATCCACTAACGGCGCCATCCACTGACAAATACGGCGCAGCGATCTGGTTGGAAACGCACAGGGCCGCTCACGGCGGCCCTTCAACGGATTTAGTCTTAATCAAAACCTCAGGCGGCGTGCGAGGCCTGCGTGTCTGACAGCAGCGCATGGATGGCCACGGCGTCGCGCGTGCCCCTGATCTTGGCGACCGTGTCGTTGTCGCGCAGCACCCGCGCGATGCGCGACAGCGCCTTGAGATGGTCGGCGCCGGCACCTTCGGGGGCCAAAAGCAGAAACACCAGGTCGACCGGCTGATCATCGAGGGCTTCGAAGTCCACCGGTGTCTCCAGCCGGGCAAAAACGCCGGCGATCCGCTTCACCCCGGCCAGCTTGCCGTGTGGAATGGCGATGCCGTTGCCGACGCCGGTCGAGCCGAGCCGCTCGCGTTGCAGGATGGTGTCGAACACCTCTCGCTCCGGAATGCCAGAAATCGCCGCCGCCCTTTCGGACAGCAGTTGCAGCAATTGCTTTTTGGAGTTCGCCTTCAACGCCGGCATGATTGCCGGAACGCTGACGAGATCGCTCAGATCCATGCTTGAAATCCCTTGTTCGCCTGCCGTCGCCAGTCCCCACGCTCGCGTGCGGCTGGTCTTTACCCCTGCGCGACCTTGGCCGTGGACGGGTCGATCCAGCCAATATTCCCGTCCGGCCGGCGATAGACGATGTTGAGATGGTCGTTTCCGGCATTGCGGAAGACCAGGACCGGGCTGTCCTTGGTATCGAGTTCGATCACCGCTGACGCCACCGACATGGTCCGCAGCGTCATGGTCGATTCGGCGACGATGGCCGGCGCGAAATTCTCCGGTATGTCCTCCTCGTCGTCGGCAAGCGGCGCCATCACCGTATAGGCGACGTCGGTGAGCTCGCCGTTGCTATTGCCTGAATTGTGCGACTTCAGCCGGCGCTTGTAGCGCCTGAGGCGCGTTTCCAGACGGTCTGCCGCGGTATCGAAGGCAAGCGTTGGATCCTGGGCATCGCCGGTCGCCTGCAGCGAAGCACCGGAGTCCAGCCGGATCATGCAATCGGCCGTGTAGCGCGACCCCGATTTGACGACTACGATTTGCCCTGAAAAGCCCCGATCGAAATATTTCCCGATCACTTCCCCGACACGGTCGTTGATGCGCGTACGGAACGCATCGCCGATATCCATGTGTTTTCCCGATATGCGCAGTGTCATCTGAAAACTGACCTTCCTTGCTCAGGCTTCAAACTGTCCCGAGTTTATACTCGTGGTCCGCGCGCACAAGCTTTTGCGGCGTCACTTGCGCCGATTTTAGATCCGAACTTTCCGGTTGATCACAAGCCGCCTTCTTGGCCGTCCCGTGGCCTACGTCGTGACGGACCATCTCTCGTGCGGGCATCGGCGAACTCAAATCCACTCGCCAGCCCGTCTCATGCGGGCGGGCTTCTAGCCACTTCGTTGCCGCTTGTCAATGAAGGGCGAAAGCCGTGGAAATTCCGCCGGAGCTCAACGGCCGGCACTGGCCAAAGCGCGTTTTTCGCGCCGCCGCTGCACCGACGAGGGTATGTTCATGCCTTCCCGGTATTTGGCCACCGTGCGCCTGGCGATGTCGACGCCGCTTTCCCGCAGCATGTCCACGATGGCATCGTCGGAAAGCACATCGACGGCTTTCTCCTCGTCGATCAGCTGCTTGATGCGGTCGCGCACCGCTTCCGACGAATGCGCATCGCCGCCACCTGACGAAGCGATCGAGGCGGTGAAGAAATAGCGCAGTTCGAACACACCGCGCGGCGTCAGCATGTATTTGTTTGCCGTGACCCGGCTGACCGTTGATTCGTGCATGCCGATGGCGTCCGCCACCGTGCGCAGGTTGAGCGGCTTCAGGTGCCGCACGCCGTGGACGAGAAAAGCGTCCTGCTGGCGCACGATCTCGGAGGCCACCTTGAGAATGGTCTTCGCCCGCTGGTCGAGGCTGCGTGTGAGCCAGTTGGCGTTCTGCAGGCATTCGGCGAGGAAATCCTTTTCCGCCTGGTTTTTCGCATGTGGCGTGACCTGGGCGAAATAGATGTGATCGACCAGCACGCGCGGCAGCGTCTCGGCGTTGAGCTCGACCGTCCAGCTGCCGTCATTGGCTGCGCGCACCTCGACGTCGGCCACGATCGCATCGCTGGCACCGCGCGAAAACGCCATTCCCGGCCGCGGGTCGAGCGCCCGGATCTCGGCCAGCATGTCGAGCAGATCCTCCTCGTCGACGCCGCAAATCCGCTTCAGTGTCTGGAAATCGCGCCGTGCCAGGAGTTCGAGATTGGCGATCAGCGCCTTCATCGCCGGATCGAGCCGGTCGCGCACGGCAAGCTGCAGCAACAGGCATTCGGCGAGGTCGCGGGCGAAGATGCCGGCGGGCTCAAATGTCTGGCAGACCGCCAGGACCCTCGCCACCGCCGTGGCGTCCGTGCCGAGGCGGGCCGCGATCTCGGCCATGTCGGCACGCATGTAGCCGGCCTCGTCGAGGCCGTCGGCAAGCTCGCTAGCGATCAGGCGCGCCACCGGATCGGCAAAGGCGAGCGCCACCTGCTCGCCGACATGGTCGCGCAGCGTGATGGCAGCCGCCGCCATATCCGCGACATCGAAGCCATCGGAGGAAGAGGTGGAACCGTTGCCGGACGCCGATTTCCATTGCGCCGTCAGGTCGGGCCCGAGCCGCTCGCTCGTACCCGGATCGTCAGGAAACAGGTTTTCCAGCGACGTATCGAGCTTTTCCGAAATCGCCTCGGCGCTCCACGCCGTCTCCGCCTCGAACCAGTCGCCGTCGGCAGCCGGTTCCGATGCCGCGTCGCCCTTCTGCGCCTGGTCGCTGGCGGCGTCCTCCTGCGGTTCGGCGCGCTCCAGCAGGGGATTGCGTTCGATCTCGTCGTCGATGAAGCGTTCCAGCTCGAGATGGGTGAACTGGAGCAGGCGGATCGACTGCATCAGCTGCGGCGTCATCACCAGCGACTGCGACTGTCGTAGCTGTAGTTTTGCCGCCAACGCCATGGTTCGGTTTCAAACGCTCCGTCTACGCACCCGCACTGCTGGAAGGAATTTTCCAGGCCAGCATAGAAACTGGCCCGGCTTTTGCTTGTCAAGGCGAGGAGCCGTAAAACTCGCCTGCCGGCGCGTTTTCAGGCAGAAAATTGAAGAAAAAGCTGCTGGACTACGCCGGAAATCCCGCTCGAACCGGAATTTCGCATTTAGAGCGTAAATCCCTCGCCGAGATAAAGCCGCCGCACATCGGCATTTGCGACCACCTCGTCGGCTCGGCCATGGGTCAGCACCTGGCCGGCATGGATGATGTAGGCGCGGTCAATCAGGCCAAGTGTCTCGCGCACATTGTGGTCGGTGATCAGCACGCCGATGCCACGCGCCGTCAAGTGGCGCACGAGCTGCTGGATGTCGGCGACGGCGATCGGGTCGATGCCGGCGAACGGTTCGTCGAGCAGCATGTAGGCGGGGCGGGTTGCCAAGGCGCGGGCAATTTCGAGCCGTCGCCGCTCACCACCGGAGAGCGACAGCGACGGAGCCTTGCGCAGATGGCTGATATGGAATTCCTCGAGCAATTCGTCGAGCAGGCGCTCACGCTCCTTGCGGCTCTTTTCGACCACTTCGAGCACGGCCCGGATGTTTTGCTCGACATTCAGGCCGCGAAAAATCGAGGCTTCCTGCGGCAGATAGCCGATGCCGAGACGGGCGCGGCGATACATCGGCATCGACGTGACGTCGAAACCGTCGATTTCGATGGTGCCTTCATCGACCGGCACCAGGCCGGTTACCATGTAGAAACAGGTCGTCTTGCCGGCACCGTTGGGGCCGAGCAGCCCAACCGCCTCCCCGGCGCGCACGCCCAGCGTCACGCCGCTGACGACCTTGCGGCCCTTGTAGCTTTTGGTCAGCCCCTTGGCGATCAAAGTTCCCTTGAACTTTGCCGCTTCGACGGTGACCCTGGCCGGTGCCGCAAGTTTGCTGGCGGCGCGCCCTGGAAGACGCGCCAGCAGCGACGATATGCCGGTCATCAGGGTTTCGCTGCTCCAGACTTCGCCGGCGGCGTGATCGACATCATGACGCGGCCGCCGCAAGCGTCGACCTGGGCAAGGCCGCTCTTCATCTGCACGGTAAGCTTGCAGCCGACAAGCACGTTGTCGCCTTGCGAGAGCACGACCTTGCTGCCCGAAAGCACCAGCACTTCGGTCTTCATGTCGAAGGTGCCGCGGTCGCCAGTGGCAACCTGATTGTCCGATTTGATGTAGACCTTATCGTCGACCTCGAGATGGTCGATGTTGGCGGATCCGGTCATTGCCGCGGCACCCGCGGGCTGGGCGCCTTTGGCGGCGCCTGCATCCCTGACGTAATAGACCGTCATTTTGCCGGCCTTGAGCACGGTTGGACCCTGGACGACGTTGACGTTGCCGGTGAAGACGGCGACGCTTTCCGCCTGGCGCACCTCAAGCTTGTCGCTTTCGATCTGGATCGGCTTGTCGCCCGACAGCCTGAGACCGGACATTTGGCTGGTGGCACTGGATTGCGCCAGCGACGGCGCTGTCCCGAAGGTCAGCCCCAAGGGCAACCCGAGCGTCAACGCCGAAATCGCGGCGAGGCGCCGTGCCGAACTACTGAACCGCATTGGTCTCTCCGCTCTTTGCCTCTGCCGCCTTCAAACTGGCGGGATCGATGTCGACGCGCACCTTGTTCTCGAAAACCAGGACCTTGCCATTGTCCTGGACCGACATCGAATCCGCCCTGATCCGCGACCCGCCGCGGCTGACATCGACGGGCTCGCTTGTCTTCATAGTGCCTTCGCCCATGTCGAGATAGACTGATTTGAATTTTGCCACCACACCATCCGTGGTCGACACGGTCACATCGCTGGTCAGGCTGAGCGTGTTGCCGTCGCGATCGTAGGTGCCGTGCGTGGCATTGATGGCGGCCGTGTTGTCGGCCGCAATCGGCAGCTTGGCCTTGATGCCTTCCAGATCGATGATGCCCTGTTTGCTGACATCCTGTATGGCGCGCAGGGCTGTCATCGAATAGGGCAGGTTCTGTTTGGTGAAGCCGTTGAGCTTGGGGTTGGCCATCACCAGCTTGCCATCGGCAAAGGCGCCGCCGTCGGCCTGCACCTCGATTGCAGGGGGCGCCATGAGATAGGAATAGACCGGAAACGCGACCGCGATCACGGCAGCGACCAGCGGCACGGCCAGCTTGAGGATCCGGACCCGGCGCGAATGACGCTGCGCAATGTCAAAGGCGTCGCCCCGCGCCCGGCCTGCGGCCTTGGGAGCCAACTCCGTCTCGGTGTTGGTCGGTTCGATTGGTCCCGCTAACATGACTGCTTCTTCTAAACCCCTGCCCGCCAGGCCGCCCTATAGGTGGGGTGCCGGCGCCCTCAAGCAAGCACAAGCCGAGGAAAACCGCAAAAATGTGACAGCCGCCCCTGTACAATGAAAATGGCCCCAGCGCAGCCTGTACCTCATACCAGATATGGGCGCACAGTGTTAGAGCCTGTGGAACGTGACAGGTCGAGGCTCGCCGCGAATGCCTAACGGCCTTTGGCGCAAGGCCGTCAGGAAACGGTAGCCGGGCGCGAATGGTTGCTTTAAAAGCATCTGCTCCCACCGACTACGAGGCTGACCATGGCATTGAGAGCCGACGACCTGATCGACCGCCGCCGCTTGCGCCGCAAGCTGACGTTCTGGCGTGTTGCGGCGATTATCGTCGCCGCAGCCGGACTGATCGCCTTCTCGGCGTGGATCTATGGTGACGACTTCACCGGCGCGGCTGTCGACCACATCGCCAAGGTCAAGATCGAAGGTACCATCACCGAAGACGAAGAACTGATCAAGCGGCTGGAGGCCATCCGTCAGTCGCCGCGCGTTAAGGCTGTGATCCTGTCGATCGATTCACCCGGCGGCACCACCGTCGGTGGCGAGTCGATCTATGAGGCAGTGCGCAAGCTCGCCGCCGACAAGCCGGTGGTGGCCGAGGTCGGCACGCTCGCGGCTTCGGCGGGCTACATGATCGCCACTGCGGCCGACCATATTGTCGCACGCAAATCCTCGATCGTCGGCTCGATCGGCGTGCTGATCCAGTACCCGGACGTCAGCGGCCTCATGGACAAGCTCGGCGTCAAGCTGGAGGAGGTGAAATCCTCGCCCTTGAAGGCCTCGCCTTCTCCCTTCAAGCCGACCAATGACGATGAGCGCGCCATGGTCCGCAAGCTCATCCTCGACAGCTACGACTGGTTCGTCGGCATCGTCGCCGAGCGCCGCAACATGACCAAGCCGGAGGCGCTGGCGCTCGCAGACGGGTCGATCTTCACCGGCCGGCAGGCGGTCACCAACAAATTGATCGACGCGGTCGGCGGCGAAGCCGAAGCGATCGACTGGCTTGCAGGCAAGGGTGTCGATGCCAAGCTCAAGGTGGTGGAATGGAAGGACACGGAAAAACGCGGTGGTTTCCTGTTCTCCAAGGCGATGGCGCAGACCGTCGGTGCTGCGCTTGGCCTGCCCGGCTATGGCGGCGATGTCCTTCACGAAATTGGAGCGGACCGCTTGTTTCTTGACGGTCTCGTTTCCGTCTGGCACCCTTGAGAAACCGCTTGGGACGAGTGAAAAACCAAATAAAATCATTCTGATAATTTCGGCGGCACTGCTTTTACGGGGAGCCTTTTCATGATCAAATCCGAACTTGTGCAGATCATCGCCACGCGTAATCCGCATCTTTTCCTGCGCGACGTCGAAAACATTGTCAGCGCCATCTTCGATGAAATCACCGACGCGCTTGCCGAGGGCAACCGGGTCGAGTTGCGCGGCTTCGGCGCGTTTTCGGTGAAAAACCGCCCTGCCCGCACCGGCCGCAACCCGCGCACCGGCGAATCCGTAGAGGTCGAGGAGAAATGGGTACCGTTCTTCAAGACCGGCAAGGAATTGCGTGAAAGGCTGAACGGAGGCAAATAGGCGCGGCGCCCGCCACCGCTCCTGCCTTTTCTTCCGAACGGAAAAACATGTTCAATCGCTTCATTCTCATCGTGGTTTTCGTGCCGCTGGCCGTCATCCTGATTGCGCTGGCCGTCGCCAACCGCGAACCGGTGGCCTTCACGCTCGATCCGTTCAATCCCGGCAATCCGGCGCTGACGCTGACCGTGCCGCTCTTCATTTTCCTGTTCCTGGCGCTGGCCATCGGCATGATCGTCGGCAGCCTGGCGACCTGGATCAAGCAGGGCCGCTACCGCAAGCTGGCGCGCCAGCGCGGCGCCGAGGCCGAGAACCTGCGCCAGGCGGTCAGCCGCGCGCCCACCGCGTCGCAGAGCCCAGCCTTGCCGAAGCCGACGAACTGAGCCGCGGCTCGGGCCTGAAGCACAACCGGCCTAGTTCTCCACGGAGCCTTTCATGCTGACCATTTCCGCCGCCGAGGTCGACCGCGCGCTGACCTTTTCCGGGCTGGTCGAGACGTTGCGTGCCGCTTTTCGCGATGGCGCCGTGCAGCCGGTAAGGCACCATCACACGGTCGAGCGGCCCGACGGCGCCGCCTCGACGCTGCTCTTGATGCCGGCCTGGACCGACTTCAACGCAGCCGGCACCTCGGCCGATGGCCATATCGGCGTCAAGATCGTCACCGTGTCGCCCAACAACAATGCCGTCGGCAAGCCGGCGGTGATGGGGCTTTACCTCTTGCTCGACGGCGCCACCGGCGAACCGCAGGCATTGATCGATGGCCAGCGGCTGACGCAGTGGCGCACTGCCTGCGCCTCGGCGCTGGCCGCCTCCTATCTGGCCCGTGAGGACGCATCGCGGCTGCTGGTGGTCGGCGCCGGCGCGTTGTCGCCATTCCTTGCAAAGGCGCATTCGGCGGTGCGTCCGATCAGGAACATCCGCATCTGGAACCGCACGCCGGCCAATGCCGAAAAGGTTGCGGCAAAATTGCGTGCCGATGGTTTTTCGGCCGAAGCAGCAGGCGATCTCGACGCCGAACTCGGAAAGGCCGATATCGTATCGTCAGCGACCATCACCACCATGCCATTGATCAAGGGGGCACTGTTGAAGCCAGGAATCCATGTCGATCTGGTTGGCGGCTTCACGCCGGCGATGCGCGAAAGCGACGACGACGCGATCCTACGCGCCCGCGTCTATGTCGACACCCGCGCCGGCGCCACCAAGGAAGCAGGCGATATCGTCCAGCCGCTGGCATCCGGCGTGTTGAAGCCGGAAGCCATCGTCGCCGACCTCTATGAACTCACGCGCGGCCAGAAAAAAGGCCGGCAGAGCGACGACGAGATCACGCTGTTCAAGTCGGTTGGCGCGGCCCTCGAGGACCTCGCCGCCGGCATTGCCGTGTATCGGGCAAGTGTAGGGGAGTAGGGGAGTAGGGGTGTAGGGGTGTAGGGGAGTAGGGGAGTAGGGGAGTAGGGGAGTAGGGGAGTAGGAAACCGTACTGATCGTGCGGCGCCGCGCCAGCTATCTTTCCTGTCACGTACTGCCTTACTCCCCTACTTCCGTATTCCCCTACTCCTTTTGCCAATAAACCCGCAGCCGGTGGTTGTCCGGATCGAGCGCGACAAAGGTGCGGCCGAAATCCATGTCGGTCGGCGTCTGCAGAATTTTCAGCCCGCGTCCGGCCCAGTCGGCGTGAGTGGCATCGATGGCATCCGGCGTGTGCAGCGCAAAGACGATCTCGGCGCCGCCGCCTGCTGCCGCGGCGGCCGGCTCCACGGTGTGACGCGACCAGAGGCCGAGCTTAAAGCCGCTGTCGAGCACGAACAGCACGAAGGTCGGTGAGGTCTCGACCGGCTGCCGCCCAAGCAGCGCGCTGTAGAAGGCGCCGCTTTGCTCAGGCTTGTCGACATAGAGGATGACGAAATTGGGCGGTGTCATGAATTGCTCTCCAGATGGTTTCGATTGGCGGAGCATAGAGTACGCCACTGCCAGATTCTGGCAGCAGTCTTAACTGAGCAGCAGCCTCAGTTTGGCGTGTCGAGCGTCGCCCGCCATTCTTTGAGCAGTACCTGACGGCGGCGCGGATAGCGCATCTCGGTGGCGTTGAGGCCGGATATCCGATCGGCGCGAAAGTGCCTGAAATCCTGGCGCATCTCGCACCAGGCGGCGACGACACGCACCTTGTCGAAGAAGCCGAGTGCGAACGGCCAGACGGTGCGCTCGGAGGCAGCGCCGCCGGCGTCGCGATAGACAAAGCTCAGCTTGCGCTCCTCCCGGATGGCCTGCCGCACCACTCCGAGATCGATGCCTTCGGTGACCTCGGTGCGCGACCCGACCAGCAGCGTCGAGGCATCGAGCTCTTCACGCAAATCGTCCGGCAGCACCGCGGCGATCTTGGCCAGCGCGTCGGTGGCGGCGTTCGCGAGCCGCCAGTCCGGCTGCTTGGCCACCCAGCGCGAACCGAGCACGATCGCCTCGATCTCCTCATCGGTGAACATCAGCGGCGGCAGCATGAAACCTGGCCTGAGCACGTAACCCAGCCCCGCCTCGCCCTCGATCGGCGCGCCCTGCCCCTGCAGCGTGGCGATGTCGCGATAGAGCGTGCGGATCGACACACCCATTTCGCCCGCAAGGCTGCGGCCGCTGACCGGCCGGCGATGCCGGCGCAGGATCTGGATCAGGTCGAGCAGGCGTTCGGCGCGGGACATGGATCGCAACCCGGTTGATGGATGCCCAATTTGAATGGACGATAGCGCCTGCACTTTCGGCGGCAAGCAAGATGATCGCCGACCGGAACGTCTGCGCCCTCACGCCGTTGTCTGGCCATTATGGATATACGCGGTTTTCTGTTGTTCTGGTCGGTTTTGACCGCCATCGTCGCTGCGCTCAGCCTTGGGCCGTCCTTCGCCCATGTGCTGGAATCGGTGCCGCGGCTGACCAGGTGGTCGCCTTCGCTCTGGCGTGAAACCACTGTCTTCAACGCTCAGTTCCAATTCTTCGCGATTGTCGGCGCACCGCTGGACGTGGCCGCGATCGTCTGTCCGGGCCTTCTCGCCTGGATGCTGCGCAGCGACCACCCGGCATTCTGGTGGGTCTTGGCCGCCACCGTGCTTTATCTGATAGCCCTCGTGGCGTGGTTTACCCTGGTCAAACCGGCAAACGATGTCCTGGCCACCTGGGTGCCTGGACCGATCCCGGACAATTTCGAAACTATCCGGAGCCGCTGGGAAACCGGCCATATGGTCGTCACCGGCTTCAAGGCCGTTGGTTTCATAGCGCTCGCAATCGGCCTGCTGTCGATCAGGCGCGGCTGATCCGGTTGCGCACGTCCGCAGCCCTTTTGTTGCGCCGGTCAATGTGCTGTGGCAGAAGCGGCCGAGCCGCCTTCCGGAGATGCGCCTTCTTGAAACCTTCTCGCGACAAACGCCGCGACAGCCGCCCGCCCACGAAGGGCGGGGCGGAGCAGCCGCGGCGGCGCGATGCCGGCCTGACCGTCGGCTCGGAGCCTAAACCGCAAGACCGGTCCGAGCCGAAAGCCGCGCCGCGCCCTCTATCCCGCCGCGATGGTGCGCTGCCTGCCGAACATCTGCCGCTGATCCTCGAGGTCGGCCCCAATCAGGACTACGCGCTGCTCGACAGCGGCGCCGGAGAAAAACTCGAGCAATACGGCCCCTACCGCATCGTTCGGCCGGAGGGCCAGGCGATCTGGCAAAAGGCTTTGCCGGCCAGGGACTGGGAGCGCGCCGACGCCATTTTCACCGGCGATACCGACGAGGAAGGCATCGGCCGCTGGCGCTTCCCCAAGACGCCGCTCGGCGAGACCTGGCCGATGAAGCACGACGGCATCGACTATCTCGGCCGCTTCACGTCGTTTCGCCATGTCGGCGTCTTTCCCGAGCAGGCCTCGCACTGGGATCACATGGCCGGGCTGATCGCGGCGGCAAAACGGCCTGTGAAGGTGCTGAACCTGTTCGGTTACACCGGCCTTGCCTCGCTGGTGGCGGCGCGTGCCGGCGCCGAGGTCACGCATGTCGATGCTTCCAAGAAGGCGATCGGCTGGGCGCGCGAAAACCAGGAGATGGCGGGCCTGTCGCAAAAGCCGATCCGCTGGATCGTCGACGATGCCGTGAAATTCGCCGAACGCGAGGAGCGCCGCGGCAGCCGCTACGACATCATCCTGTTCGACCCGCCCGCCTATGGCCGCGGACCGAAGGGCGAGGTCTGGCAGCTGTTTGAGGACCTGCCGGCGCTGACCGACATCTGCCGCGCCATCCTGACGCCGAAGCCGCTCGCCGTGGTACTGACCGCCTATTCGATCCGCGCCTCTTTCTTCGCCATCCATGCCCTGATGCGCGACACCTTCGCCGGCATGGGCGGCACGGTCGAATCGGGCGAATTGATCATCCGCGAGAATTCCGCCGGCCGGGCGCTGTCGACCTCGCTGTTCTCACGCTGGGTGGCTTGAATGAGTGCGTACGAACGGCATGCAGGCGCGCCAGGGCAGGTGAAGGAAGTCACCAGCCTCGCCAACCCGCTGGTCAAGGACATCAAGGCGCTCGCGTTGAAGAAATTCCGTGACCAGCAGAATGCCTTCATTGCCGAAGGCCTGAAGCTGGTCATCGACGCGCTCGATCTTGGCTGGTCGATCAGGACATTGGTCTTCGCCAAGGCCGGACGTGGCAATGCGGCAGTCGAAAAGGTCGCGGCGCGCACGGTCGCCGCCGGCGGCACCGTACTTGAAGTCTCGGAAAAAGTGCTGGTCGCCATCACCCGCCGCGACAATCCGCAAATGGTCGTCGGCGTGTTCTCGCAAAAATTCCTGCCGCTGAAAGACATCCGCGCCCGTGACGGCGACGTCTGGGTGGCGCTCGATCGGGTGCGCGACCCCGGCAATCTCGGCACCGTCATCCGCACCGTCGACGCTGTCGGCGCCAGGGGCGTCATCCTGGTCGGCGAGACCACCGATCCCTTTTCGGTCGAGACGGTGCGCGCCACCATGGGCTCGATTTTCGCCGTGCCGGTCGCCAAGGCGTCGCCCGAAGCTTTTCTCGCCTGGCGAACGAGCTTTCCCGGGCTCGTCGCCGGCACCCATTTGAAGGGTGCGGTCGACTACCGCTCGGTCGATTTTTCAAAAGGTCCGGTGCTGTTGGTGATGGGCAACGAGCAGCAAGGCCTGCCTGACGAGCTTGCCGCAAGCTGCGACAAGCTGCTGCGGATACCGCAGGCGGGCCGCGCCGATTCGCTCAACCTGGCGGTGGCCACCGGCGTCATGCTGTTCGAGATCCGGCGCGGCGCGCTGAAGCTCGGCCCGGAGGACGCCAGATCGTGACATCCCAAGCCGTGAAACTGCAAACCATGAAGTCCTGGAGGCCGTATGCTCTTCTGGTCGTCGCCGCGATAGCGCTCGACCAGTTGCTGAAATATCTGGTCGAAACCGGCCTTGCCTTTCAGGAACGGCTCGACCTGCTGCCGTTCCTGGCGCTGTACCGCACCTACAACACCGGCATCGCGTTCTCGCTGTTTTCGTCCTTCGGCGACACCGGCCTGGTGGTCGTCGCGGTTCTGGTGGTCGCTTTCGTGCTCTGTCTTGCGGCCCGCACGCCGCCCGGTCACCTGCTTGCCCGCATCGGCTTCGCACTGATCGTCGGCGGCGCGCTCGGCAACCTGATCGACCGCGCTGCCTATGGCCACGTCATCGACTATGTCCTGTTTCATACGCCGGTCTGGTCCTTCGCCGTCTTCAACCTCGCCGACGCCTTCATTTCGGTCGGTGCCGTGCTGGTCGTCTTCGACGAACTCATTGGCTGGCGGCGCGGAACGTCGGGCGATTGACCTCACTCGCCTGGCGCCGCACATTCTGATCTGCAAGCCCGAGGAGAAAAAATGCCCGAAACCTTCAACGCCATCCTCGTTTCGCGCGACGCCGAGAAAAACCAGTCGGTCGCGGTGACCGAGCTTACCGAGGCAGACCTGATGGAGGGCGACGTCACCGTCGCGGTCGAGGCGACGACGGTGAACTACAAGGACGGCCTTGCAATCACCGGCAAGGCGCCGGTGATCCGCCGCTGGCCGCTGGTGCCGGGCGTCGATTTCGCCGGCACCGTCATCTCGTCTTCCAATCCCGACTGGCGCAAGGGTGACAAGGTCATATTGAACGGCTGGGGCGTCGGCGAGACGCATTTCGGCGCCTATGCCGGACGCGCCCGCGTCAAGGGCGACTGGCTGGTGCCGCTGCCGGACGGCATGAGCCCGCATGAAGCGATGGCGGTCGGCACCGCCGGCTACACCGCCATGCTTTGCGTCATCGCGCTGGAGCGCCACGACATCGTGCCCGATCGCGGCCCGGTGGTGGTGACGGGCGCTGCCGGCGGCGTCGGCTCGGTCGCGGTCTCGATCCTGTCCAGCCTCGGCTATCACGTCGTCGCCTCGACCGGTCGCAGTGCCGAAAGCCCCTATCTAACCGACCTCGGCGCCGCGGAAGTGATTTCACGCGACGAGCTTACCCAGCCGGCAAAACCACTCGCCAAGGAACGCTGGGCCGGCGGCGTCGATGCGGTCGGCAGTCACACGCTGGCCAACATTCTGTCGATGACCTCCTATGGCGGCGCCGTCGCCGCTTGCGGCCTCGCCGGCGGCATGGACCTGCCGGCAAGCGTCGCCCCCTTCATCCTGCGCGGCGTCTCGCTGCTCGGCATCGATTCGGTGATGGCGCCCAAGGCGGTCCGCCTCGAGGCCTGGCGCCGCATCGGCGCCGATCTCGATCACGCAAAGCTTGCCAGCCTGTCGACGAGCATCGGCTTCGACGGCATCATCGGCGCCGCGCATGACATCGTCGAGGGTAAGATCCGCGGCCGCGTGGTGGTGGACATATGAGCCTCCAAAGGGACAAAAAAGAGCGCGACCGCTAAAATTCGAACGATCAACCACAACCTTCGATAAGCTCTGTCTGGCAGGAGTTCCGTATGATTGCGGAACCCGGCATCAGAGATGCGGAACCAGCCGAACGGGCCGACGGGACGGCCCCCGAGGCACCAGGACGGCAACTTGTCGCCGCGCCACCGCTGGCGCCGGAACTACCGGCCGCCAACCGCGAAGGCCTGCCCTTCCTGACGCTCGTCGCCATCGTCGTGCTGGCAGGCCTGTCGCATCTGACCGGGGCGCCGATCTTCATCACCATCGGCCTTTTGGCGACAGCCATCGCCGGGCTCGCCATGCATCTGCGCAACAGGCGTACCGAGCGCCGCGCGGTGGCCCTGCTCGATGCCACGACCGCCCGCAGCCGCGCCGAAATCGAGACACTGGCCGACCGCATGTGGGAGATGCAGGAGAGCGAGGAGCGCTTTCGCGGGCTGATCGATGCACTCGGCGATCTCGTCGTCCACCGCGACCGCGACGGCCATATCGTCTACGCCAACAAGGTTTTCGCCGACCTTGTCGAAACCGACCAGCGCGACCTCGCCGGCAAGACCCTGGCCGAACTGGGCATCGATGTCGGCATCGTTCCCGACGCCGCCTTTTCCGACCATGAATGCCTGAGTTCCACCGATGTCGCCATTCGCACGCCGGACGGCCCACGCTGGTTCTCTTGGATCGAGCTGTCGGTGCGCGACAAGGACAGCGGCGCCGTCTCGCATCGCGCCATCGCCCGCGACATCACCGCCCGCAAGCGCGCCGAATCCTCGCTGATCACCGCCCGCGAGCGGGCCGAATATGCGAGCCAGGCCAAATCGCGCTTCCTCGCCACCGTCAGCCACGAGATCCGCACGCCGATGAACGGCATCATGGGCATGGCCCGGCTCCTCGCCGACACCAGCCTTTCGCCCGAGCAGCGGACCTATGTCGGCGCCATCTCGACCTCGGCCAGCGCGCTGCTGGCGCTGATCGAGGACCTGCTCGACTACTCCAAGATCGAGGCCGGCCGCTTCGATCCCGAACCGCAGCCGATGTCGGTGCGCGAGATCGCCGACAATGTCGTCGAGCTTTTGGCGGCGCGGGTTTTTGCCAAGGATATCGGCCTCGGTTGTCATGTCGAACCCGACGTGCCGCAGCTGATCACCGCCGACCCCGGCAGGGTCAGGCAGGTGCTGCTCAACCTCATCGGCAACGCCGTCAAGTTCACCGACAGCGGCGGCGTCCTGGCGAGCATCGGCCGCGTCCGCACCGAATCCACCGACCGCATCCGCTTCACCATCACCGACACCGGCCCCGGTCTGCGCGAGGAGGACATGGAGCGCATATTCGAGGACTTCGAACAGGCTGACGGCACCTCGACCCGTGCGCATGGCGGTGCCGGCCTCGGTCTTGCCATTTCCAAGCGCCTGGTGACCGCCATGGGCGGCACCATCTCCGTGTCGAGCCGGCTTGGCCAGGGGTCCGAATTCGTCTTCGAGATTCCCGCTATTTCCGCCGTCGAGGCGCCGCAGATCCGCCAGGACGCCCTTTCGGGCCGGCATGCGGTGATCGTATCGAAGAACCTGGTCGAGGCCGAAGCCCTCGCCCGCACCATTCGCGCCAATGGCGGCACGGTCGATCTGGCCGCCGCCGCCGCCCAGGCCACCGCTTTCGCCGAGAGCTGTGACGTGCTGCTGATCGATGCTGCCATGGAGCAAAGCGACGGCAGGCTGCTCAGGCGCCTGCGCCAGAGCGGATTTGCCGATTGCGAGGCGGTGACGCTGATCGCGCCGACCGACCGCGGCATGCTTGGCGAGTTCCGTGCCAACGGTTACGCCACCTTCCTGGCAAGGCCGGTGCGCGGCGAAACACTGCTGCGTGTCCTGTTGACCAGCCATGCGCCGGTCATCGCCGAGCCGCAGCTGCAAAAGCGCGGCGCGCTGGCTGGGCACGCCATTGGCGGCCGCCAGCAAGGCCTGTCGGTGCTGATCGCCGAGGACAACGACATCAACGCCATGCTGGCTCGCGCCACGCTGCTGAAGGCCGGGCATCGCGTCAAAGTGGTTGGCAACGGCAAGGCCGCCGTCGAGGCGGTCATCAGCACCGGCCACAAGCACCGCTACGACGTGGTGCTGATGGACTTGCATATGCCTGTCATGGACGGTCTGGACGCCATCGCCGCCATCCGCCGCCATGAGGAGGAGACCGCGGTGCCGCCGGTACCGATCATGGTGCTGTCGGCCGACAGCCAGGAAAAGACCCGCCACGCCGTGCTCGCTCACGGTGCCAGCGGCTTCGTCACCAAGCCGCTTGACCCCGATGCCCTGGTTCATGCGGTCGAAGGGCAAGCGGCCGCCTGAGGCACAACCTAGACGGTCGATAGATTACCCAGCCGACGAAGTATTGCCCGCAGAGCCGTATCACGGTACTGTCACAATCCTGTTGCACCTACACCGTATCCCCGTGCCAAGAGGGATGGCTCGAAGGAGAATCACTCGTGCATACAGTCATGCCGGAATGTGATGCTCGGCCGAACGCCAGCGGGCCTTTGCTCGTCGGCCGGAACGCCGATGCCGTCATAAAAGGCGCATCGCTCGGCCGCATCGGCAATCTCGAAGTGCGGCTCGCCCGCAACGAGGCCGAGATCGCTGCCGCGCAGGAAGTGCGCTACCGGGTGTTCTACGACGAGCTTGGTGCCAGGAAGGACCTGTTCCAGATGCAGGACCGCCGCGATGCCGATCGCTTCGATCCCCTCTGCGACCATCTGCTGGTCTTCGATACTTCGCTTTCCGGCCCCGAACATCGCCGCATCGTCGGCACCTACCGCCTGCTGCGGCAGGAGATTGCCGCGGCGGCCGGCGGCTTCTATTCCGAAGGCGAATTCGAGCTGACCAAGCTGATCGCGCGGCATCCCGGCCAGCGCTTCCTCGAGCTCGGCCGCTCCTGCGTTCTGCCGGAATACCGCTCGAAGCGCACCATCGAGGCGCTGTGGCAAGGCATCTGGGCCTATATCAACCATTACGGCATCGGCGTGATGACCGGTTGCGCGTCGTTCCACGGCACCGTGCCGGCGGCACATGCCGAGGCGCTGACCTATCTTGCCCACCACTGCCGGACGAATTCATCGTGGGACGTGCGTGCCGTCGCCGGGCGCTATTGTTCCATGGATCTGATGCCGATCGAGGCCGTCAATGCCAAGGCGGCGATCGCCGCGATGCCGCCGCTGGTCAAGGGTTATCTGCGCGTCGGCGCGCGCATCGGCGACGGCTGCGTCATCGACCGTGAATTCTCGACGGTCGACGTGTTCGTGGTGATGCCGGTCAAGGAGATCGGCGCCCGCTACGTCAATTATTATGGCGGAGAAGCGCAGCGGTTTGCGGCCTGAGTAGGGGAGTAGGCGGAGAGAAGGCAACGGCCGGAGTAGGCAATTGCTCTACCTTACCCGACGTAGCGTTATTCCCTACTCCCGTACTGCCCTATTCCCCTACTCCCCTAACTTACGCATCCTTCTCGGCCTGCTCATTGACCGGCCCCGGCTCGACCGGTGCTTCGCTTGCTACATGCTTGGGGCCGCCCTTGGCCACGCCGACCATGGCCGGCCGCAACACGCGCTCGCCGATCGAATAGCCGGGCTGCACGACTTGCACGACCGTGTTGGCCGGCACGTCGGGATTGGGCACCTCGAACATCGCCTGGTGGAAATTCGGATCGAATTTCTCGCCCTCGGGTTCGAGCTTCTTCACGCCGTGACGTTCCAGCGCCGACAGCATGGCGCGCTCGGTGATCTCAACGCCGTCGATCAGCGCTTTGAACCCGGCATCGCCCGAAGCTTTGGCCTCCTCCGGGATGGCATCCAGGGCACGGCGCAGATTGTCTGACACCGAAAGCATGTCGCGGGCAAAGTTGGCGACCGCATAGGCGCGCGCATCGTGGACGTCGCGGGCGGTACGGCGGCGCAAATTCTCCATGTCGGCCGCGACGCGCAGTGCGCGATCCTTCAGCTCTTCGTTTTCCTTCAGAAGCCGCACAAGCGCTTCATAGTCGCCGTCGACGCCGCCTTCCCTTGGCTCCGCGGCAGCCTCGGTCTTCTCGGCTTCGTCGGGCGCGCGTTCGTCTTTTGCCTGGTCGCTCATCGCCGTTTCCCGTCATTTTCGAATGGTGTGGATTTGCGCCCGATATCGAGGTTTAGCGGCCAAAAATCAAGGGGCAAGCGCTACTGCAGCCGCTGTCGCGGCCTGATGGCGGGCCGCGCAAACCTTTCGATTTTAATTCAAACTTTACCGTGACCGCCGGCTTTGCTTGCCAGGCTACTACAATGCGGGAACCATTCCTCCCTTGGAAGAGTTTCGAAGCCGACACAGGATTTTGAGATGATGCCCCGCAGGAACGGCGAAAAACGCGACGGGCTCGCCGCCGATATCCGGCGCCAGCTCGGCACCGAGGCGACCAAGCGCTTTCTGCGCACCTTGCCGGCTTTCCGCACGGAGTCCGATATTCCCGACCGTCTGAAGGAATTGCTCGACCGCCTGGACGGCGTGGAAGCCAAGGTGGTCGCAGGCGGGCGCCGTCGGTAGGCGCCGTTGCCGGCGCCGCGCCCGGCGGTTGTGGCCGGCATTCCTTGCCATCGCGCGACATTTACGCGCAGTAACTTTGCGTGATCTCCGCCTTGCGGCAGCGCCCTGCTCCGCCTATGTTTCATGATGAACATGATTTCCCCCGAAGCTGTGGCAAACAGCAAGCGCGCCTGGTTGAAAATCCTGTCGCGCTATAAAAAGCCCGACAGGCGTCGCAGCGCCGTCGAACTCGCCATCACCCTCATCCCCTTCGCCACGCTGTGGGCACTGTCCTCGGCCGCCTATGCCTATGGCCATTGGTGGGGTCTGGTCCTCATCCTTCCGGCAGCCGGCTTTCTGGTGCGGATCTTCATGATCCAGCACGATTGCGGCCACGGGTCCTTCTTTGCCAACCGCTATGCCGACGACTGGATCGGCCGCGTGCTTGGCGTGCTGACGCTGACGCCTTACGATTGCTGGCGTCGCGCCCACGCAACCCATCACGCCAGCGCCGGCAATCTCGACGAGCGCGGCACCGGCGACATCAAGACACTGACCGTCGCCGAATACCGGCAACTGTCGTGGCGGGGCCGGCTCGCCTATCGCCTCTATCGCCATCCGCTGGTGATGTTTGGCCTTGGCCCGATATGGATCTTCATTTTCGAGCAGAGACTGCCCTTGGGCATGATGCGGGGCGGCCTCACCCCCTGGGTGTCGTCGATGTCGACCAATCTCGCCATCGCGGTCATCGCCGCGCTGCTCATCTGGTTCGTTGGCCCTGGCGCGTTCCTGGTCGTGCATTTGCCGATCGTCATCCTCGCCGGATCGGCCGGCATCTGGCTGTTTTATGTCCAGCACCAGTTCGAGGAGACGGAGTGGACAAAGGACTCCGAGTGGGAATTCCAGCACGCTGCCCTGCACGGTTCGTCCTATTACGACCTGCCGCCGGTGCTGAACTGGATCACCGGCAATATCGGCGTCCACCATGTGCACCACCTCTCGGCCAAGGTGCCATGCTATCGGCTTCCGGAAGTGCTGAGGGACTATCCGGAGCTGCGTGAGATCGGCCGCGTCACGCTCCTCGACAGCCTGCGCTGCGTCAAGCTGGCGCTGTGGGACGAGAGCCGCAGCAAACTGGTATCATTCCGCGAAGCGCGGATGGCCGTGTAGACGCACCGCCGCACGAAGAGTGCGGCGGCTCCAAATTCCGAGCTTAAGCCGCCCGGCGTTGGTCGCGCATCAGGATTTCGCCCTGGCGGATCTCGGTGCCCAGCACTTTCAGGCATTCGCGCATGAAGGCGGCAAGGCCCGGCCAGCCCTTGGCCGACACAAGATTGCCGTCGACATGAGCGCCGGTCGGCGCAACATCGATATAGATGCCGCCGGCCAGCGTGACTTCCGGCTCGCAATATTGCAGCGCCGCAACCTCGCGGCCGCGCACCACGCCGTCGACTGCAATCAGGATTTGCACGCCGTGGCAGATGGTGAAGATCGGCTTGCCCGTTTCATGGAAATGCCGCACCAGCGCCTGCACGCGCTTGTCGATGCGGATATATTCCGGCCCGCGCCCGCCCGCCGCATAGACGGCGTCGTATTCGGCCGGGTTGACCTCTGAAAACGTCTTGTTGAGGATGTAGTCGTGGCCGAGCTTTTCCGTATAGGTCTGGTGGCCTTCGAAGTCGTGCAGCG
The DNA here is from genome assembly GCF_040322255.1 of Mesorhizobium sp. M0166. Classification (NCBI taxonomy): domain Bacteria; kingdom Pseudomonadati; phylum Pseudomonadota; class Alphaproteobacteria; order Hyphomicrobiales; family Phyllobacteriaceae; genus Mesorhizobium; species Mesorhizobium sp. M0166. Next base: position 164,887 of record NZ_JAMYTD010000010.1, read on the forward strand.
AGGTCTTCAAGATATCGCCGGCCTTCTTGTCGGGACAGACGACATGGACGGTGTGGCCCACGGCGTGCATGGCCTGTTCAAAGACGAAAATCTCGTATTCCTCGCTGAACTCGCCAACGAGCATCAATATCTTCTTGCCAGCCATATCCGGTTCCTCCCTTGTGGCCACATTTATTCGGATCGCGAAATAATGGGCCTATCGTAAGGCGGAGAGGCGCAAAATAAAAGGCTGAATCGGGAATGTGGTCCGACCAGATAGGGCTTCTGACACCTGGAGCGGATCAGCCGGCGCGCACCCGCCGCCAGGAATATTTCGGGCCTTTGGCCTCCGGCTTCACCGACGGTTGGTAGGACAGCGGCAGTCCGCCGGTGCGGCCTTGCTCGAGCCGCTTCAGCAGCACCGGGTGCGAGATCTCGAATTCGTCGAAGCCGAGGCGCAGCATGTGCGGCAGCTGGTCGACCAGCACCTGCCCGGTGGCGCGCATGGCGCCGGCGAAGTGGTAACGGCTGCGCAGCAATTCGCCCTTGGAGAACGAGCGGCCGTCATTGAACGCCGGGAAGGCCAGCGCCACCAGCGACAGCTGATCGAGCAGGCCGGCGATCTTTTCGAGCTGGTCGCCGGGCTGCAGCAGCACGCCGATGCGTTCCTTTGCCGACCGCCGCACCTCCGGATCGAGGCCGAGAAACGCCTGCAGCGGCAGGATGACGCGGCCATTGCCGACCAGCGCCTCGGCGCTTTCGGCATGAACCCACTCGTCCTCGCGGAACCCATCCGGTGTCCACAGCCGCGTGGCGTTTTCGGCTATCAAGTCGCTCATCAAGAAATTCCCAAGTCCAAAATCTGAATGCCAAAAATCCTGGATCCCAAAAAAGACCCTAAAGCGAGGCGTCGGTCAGCGACCTTTCCAGCCCCGACAAATGGATGCCGCATTCGGTCTTGGCGTGCCCGGCCCAGCGGCCGCTGCGCGCGTCGTCGCCCGGCTGCACCGGCTGCGTGCATGGGAAGCAGCCGATCGACAGATAGCCATAGGCGACCAGCGGGTTTTCACGCAGCGCATGTGCGCGCATGTAGCCGGCCTGGTCCGATGTCGTCCAGTGCGCCAGCGGATTGATACGGATACGCGAGCCGACCGCCTCGAACACCGGAAGCGCTGCCCGGGTCGCCGCCTGGAAGCGCTTGCGGCCGGTGAACCAGGCGCGGAACGGCTCGACGCCGCGCGCCAGCGGCTCGACCTTGCGCACGTCGCAGCAGGCGTCGGTATCGGTCTCGTTCAGATTGCCGGTCGGGTCGATCCTTGCCAGCGCCGCATCGTCGGGCTTGATCACCCGGATATCGGTCAGCCCGAAATCGGCGACCAGCGCGTCACGATAGCCGAGCGTCTCCTCGAAATGCTTGCCGGTGTCGAGAAAGATCACCGGCAGCGTGCGGTCGATCTCGGCGATCATGTGCAGCAGCACCGCCGAATCCGCGCCGAAGGACGAGACGGCGGCGATTTCGCCGTGAAAGAATTCCCGGGCCGACCGCTCGATGATCTCCAGCGGCTTCAGATGGCCATAGAGCGCGTCGAGACCTGCCGCTTGGGCGGCGATGCCGGCCTCGACGTCGACGATCCGGTCAAGCGGCCTTGGTTTCGCCAGCATAGAGTGCCTCCTTGAACGGCGCGGGACCGACTCGGCGGTAGGCGTCGATGAATCGTTCGTTTCTGTCCAGCCGAAGCCCGAGATAGGTCTCGACGATCTGCTCGATGGCATCGGTGATCTCTTCCGAACTGAAGCCGCGACCGATGATCTCGCCGACCGAGGTGTTCTCGTCGGCCGAGCCGCCGAGCGTCACCTGGTAGAGCTCGGCGCCTTTCTTCTCGACGCCGAGGATGCCGATATGGCCGACATGGTGATGGCCGCACGCATTGATGCAGCCGGAAATCTTCAGCTTCAATTCGCCGATCTCGCGCTGGCGCTCCAGCGAGGCGAAGCGCCGCGAAATTTCCTGCGCCACGGGAATCGAGCGCGCCGTCGCCAGCGCGCAATAATCGAGGCCGGGACAGGAGATGATGTCGCTGATCAGGTTGGAATTGGCCGTCGCCAGCCCGATATCGACAAGCGCGTCGTAGACCGCCTTGAGGTCGGCCCGCGCCACATGCGGCAGGATCAGGTTCTGCTCGTGACTGACGCGCAGCTCGTCGAATGAATATTTTTCGGCAATGTCGGCGACCGCTTCCATCTGGCTGTCGGAGGCGTCGCCCGGCGTCTCGCCGATGCCCTTAAGCGAGATGGTCACCGCCGCGTAGTCGGGATGGCGATGGGTGACCACATTCTGGTCCAGCCATTCGGAAAAGCTCTTGGAGTCGAGCCGGGCAAGCTTGACCGCCTCGTCGCCTTCCGGCCGGTCGACAAGCGCCGGCGGCGCGAAATAAGCGTCGATGGCTCGGATGTCTTCTTCCGGCAGCTTCAGCTCGGCGTCTTTCAATTCCTGCCATTCGGCTTCGACCTGGCGGGTGATCTCCTCGACGCCGGTCTCATGGACGAGGATCTTGATGCGCGCCTTGAACTTGTTGTCGCGACGGCCGTAGAGATTGTAAACGCGCAGGATCGCCGTGCAGTAGGACAACAGATCCGCTTCGGGCAGGAAGTCGCGGATCTTCTTGGCCACCATCGGCGTGCGGCCCTGGCCGCCGCCGACATAGACGGCGAAACCGAGCTCACCGGCGGCGTTCTTCTTCAGGTGCAGGCCGATGTCGTGCGTCTGGATGGCGGCGCGGTCGCGCTCGGCGCCGGTCACGGCGATCTTGAACTTGCGCGGCAGGAACGAGAATTCCGGATGCACCGACGACCATTGCCGCAGGATTTCGGCATAGGGGCGCGGATCGGCAACCTCGTCGGCGGCGGCGCCGGCGAAGTGGTCGGCGGTGACGTTGCGAATGCAGTTGCCGCTGGTCTGGATGGCGTGCATCTCGACGCTTGCCAAATCCGCCAGGATCGCCGGAATGTCCGACAGCGCCGGCCAGTTGAACTGGATGTTCTGGCGCGTCGTGAAATGCCCGTAACCCTTGTCGTATTTGCGGGCGATATGACCGAGCATGCGCAGCTGCTTGCTGTTCAGCGTGCCGTAGGGCACCGCGATGCGCAGCATATAGGCGTGCAGCTGCAGATAGACGCCGTTCATCAGGCGCAGCGGCCGGAACTGGTCCTCGGTGATCTCGCCGGCAAGCCGCCGCGCGACCTGGTCGCTGAACTCGGCGGCGCGGGCCTTGACGAAATCGTGGTCGAACTCATCGTAACGGTACATATTCAGGTCTTTCCGGGCGCGTCCGCCCGTTATTTTCTTCGTTCGAGCATGATCGGGATCATGCTTGTGTCATCTATGCCGCGCGTGCGGCTTGCGGACGGGCCTGCTTGCCCAGATCGTTGCGGGTCGTCGGGCCGGCGGCACGGATCTTTTCCCGCAGCCGAACCGCCTCGACCACGCCGTTGGCCACGATTACGTCGATCAGGTTGACGTCAACGACCTCGTTGGCGGCGGAAGCCTTGGCGCCAATCGCCTCCAGCCGGTCCTCGGCCGCCTTGTCATGGGCGATGTCGGCATGGTCGATGGTCTCGGCCCAGCCGCCATTGGCGTACCAGACGGCTATGCCGTCGGCGAGGCGGTTCGCGGTCAGGACTTTCATTGGTTCACTCCTTGCGCGGCAGCACGGGCCACGCCTTCCTGCCTGTGTGCCGCCAGCGGCTCGGACCGTTCGAAATTGGCGCCGGCGACCGCGTCGCCGATGATGGTCATCACCGGGCCGCTGAGGTCGGCGCGTGCCTCCAGCGACGGCAGGTCGGCGAGCGTGCCGTGGAAACGGCGGCGGTTGGCAAGGCTGGCGTTCTCGACCACGGCGACGGCGGTATCCGGCGACAGGCCGGCTTCGATCAGCCGGCCGGCGACCTCGGCGGCGACCGAGCGGCCCATATAGACGGCGACTGTCGCGCCGGAAATGGCGAGCTTTGCCCAGTCGGGCAGCGAATTTCCCTTGAGGTCATGGCCGGTGGTGAACACCATAGACGACGACACGCCGCGCAGCGTCAGCGGCAGTTCGAAATCGGCGGCGGCGGCGAAGGCCGCGGTGACGCCCGGAACCACTTCGTAGGCGACGCCGGCATCGCGAAGTGCCGCCATCTCCTCGCCGGCCCGGCCGAACACCAGCGGGTCGCCGGACTTCAGCCGCACGACGCGCTTGCCGGCGTGGCCAAGCTCGACCAGCAGCGCATTGATCTCGGCCTGGCTCTTGGAATGGCAGCCCTTGCGCTTGCCGACCGGCAGGCGCTCGGCGTCGCGGCGGCCCATGGCGACGATCGCCTCCGGCACCAGCGCGTCATGGACGATCACGTCGGCTTCCATCAGCAGGCGATGGGCGCGCAGCGTCAAAAGGTCCTCGGCGCCGGGACCAGCGCCTACAAGCGCGATATGGCCCGATGCCGGTTCGTTCGAAAGCAGCAGGCCAACGGCCGCATCATGCGCCTGCGAAAGCTCGCCGGCCTCGACGGCGCGCGCCGGTGCGCCGCCAAAGAAATCGCTCCAGAAGCGGCGGCGGGCATTGCCTTTTGGCAGCAGTTTTTCGGCGGCGTCGCGAAACGATGCGGCAAGGGCTGCGAGCGGACCGAGCGAGGGCGCCAGCATGCGGTCTATGCGGCTGCGCAGCATCTGCGCCAGCACCGGGCCGGCGCCTTCGGTGCCGATGGCGATGGCGACCGGTGCGCGGTTGACCAGTGCCGGCGTGAAGAAATCGCAGAGCTCCGGCCGGTCGACGGCATTGACCGGAATGCCCAGCCGGCGCGCATCCCCGGCAACGCGGCGGTCGAGCGCCTCATTGCCGCTGGCGGCAAACACCATCACCGCACCATTGAGATGTGCTGCATCGTAGGCGTCGGCAATGTGGATGGCCCCCGTCTCGGCGATAAAGGCCAGCAGATCGGCGCTTGCGGCATCGCCGACGATGCGCAGCACAGCGCTCGACTGCGCGAGCAGCCGCGCCTTGGCCAGCGCTTCCTCTGCGCCGCCGACGATGGCGACGGCTTCGCCCTCGACCCGCATGAAGACGGGAAAGGCATTGAGCTTGGGCGTGGCTTGCGGCATGACGAGCGGAATCCTGGAACCGTTTATCAGTTCTACGCGCGGGCGCGAAAAACCAGAAGGCACCCACTCGCGCATCGCTTCGTAGCAGGCAATCTCTTTTCTGCAAGCATGAAGGCCAAGAGAAAAATATTCCACATTCAAATGCGGAGCGGATTGAAGCTGCTGTTGCGGCCCTTGATCCGCTGCCGTTCTAGCGGCTGGCAGAGCCGGCTACAAAACAGATTTTTCTAAATTCTATCAATTTAGTAGATTAAAGCCGCCGAATGCCAACCGAGCCATCAAAGGCGGCCCGGCGCTCTCGCCGGCACTTGTCGGAATACTGGGTCCGAGTACCGGAACATTCCCGCCTCGGCACGCGTTTGCCCTATGGGCCCAGGCCCGGTCATGCCTCCGCGGCAAAGGCTTGGCGATGGGCTTGAAAAATCAAAAAAGGAGCGCCCCATGAGCAACGTCAGACTGAAACGCGGACTGTGGATCGTGGTGGCAGATGGGGAAAAGGCGCTGTTCCTCGAGAACCGTGGAGACGTCCAATATCCCGACCTTCAGGTCGTGCACGAAATGGAGCAGGAAAATCCGGCAACCCGGGAACAAGGCACGGATCGCCCCGGCCGCTACAGCGACGGCCCTTCCGTCCATCGCAGTGCGGTCGAGGACACCGACTGGCACCGTCTCGGCAAGGAGCGTTTTGCCGAAGAGATTGCCGACAGGCTCTACAAACTCGCGCATCGCGGCACCTTCAAGGAGATCGTGCTGATCGCGCCGCCGCCGGTGCTGGGCGACATGCGCAGGAAGCTGCACAAGGAGGTCATCGACAAGATAATGGCGGAAATTCCAAAGACGCTGACCAACCACAGCATACCCGATATCGAAAACCTGCTGCAGGCGACCTGATCGGGGCATCGGCAGCGCGCAAATTCCTAATTAGTCGCCAGGCTGGAGAGGCCAGGGCAATCGCATCAGGTTTGCGCCGCCCCTCACCCTTACCCATTCCGAGGCGAGCCGCTTGTCTCGCCCGTCCTTCGGACCCCCGTGAAGAACGGGGTGAGGGGGTCGCCAGCGTTGCGTCCAAGCCCCTTCTCCCCCGTTCTGCACCTATCGGATTCACACATTTTGCAGATTGAGTTTGGTTCCGTACTTGATGGCGTGGAATTCGGCGAGGCCGATGCGCATGACCTTG